>DATIEE010000022.1 GCA_035455925.1 Candidatus Babeliales bacterium | reverse complement strand
GAATAGCTGTTTTAGTTTTTTATTTCAACATGAGTATGTACTAGTGAGATACGCAACAAAATTTATAATTTAATAGTTTTTTTATAATTAAGAATGATATCTTTTCTGCATAGTTATTTTTCTGCGTAGTGTTAGGTAGTTAGATGAAAAGTAATAGTATATATCTTTTGTTTATAACTTCACTGATTGTTGTGTTGGGTTGGTCTATAATACATAGCGAAGACAAAACTCAGATCAGTGATGAATACCCTCATATTGCACAAAAAGTGGACCAAAAAATAGAGCAACAAAATCTTGCTGATAATGATGTTGTTACTAATATGAAGAATTTTGCATGGAGAGCGGTCAAAGTTGTTGGCACTATTAGTTTGATTAGTTATATTTACTTTGCCAGTGCATCCATGTCTGGAAAAGCGAAATTATCTTTACCGCCTTATAATCCAAATATAGGAGATAATAAGCAGGGTGATAATCAATTATCTCAAATTGTGAAAGATATTAATCCAATAATTCCTTTTGTAGAAGAGCAAAAAATTAATGAACAAAAAACTCCATTAACAGAAAAAGAAATAGAAAGATTACAACAGTCACGAAATGTTTATTTAGGCATATCTACGTGGGTTGCTACTGTTCAAGGTGTGTCATTATGGTTGTTTCCAATTGTTCCAGTAAATCCACTTCTTATTGCAGCTTCCACAGCTAATGCTCTAGCAAGTGTATATTATCATACAAAAATATTACCTTGAGTAATGTATATAGATAGTTATCTTGTTCTACTCTTTTTTTAAAATAGTAATTTTTTAGAATTATCAAGTATTCTAAAAAATGGAACTGTGTATAAGTCTTTAAAGTAGAATATTTGTCAACTTAAAGATAGCCAAGTTTTTGCATAACATCTTTTATTAAATTTTTTTGTTCTTGTTTGCTTGTTTCAAAAAGAGCTCGTCTCTCTTTTTGAAACGTTTCAGGATTAGCTCCTTGTCGTTTTAGTATACTAGTTCCGCGTGCAATTGCTTGTATCTGTTGTTGCAGGTGATTGTTATAGACCATATTATATTCATTAAATTTAATATAATCCTCATATTTTTTTGTTGAAATAGTAAACATATTGTAATCTTTCGATATCTCTATAGCGTATCCAGGAGCTACAATTATTGCGGCTATTACTGTAATTGCATATATCTTTTTGTACATTTTTACCCTAAATGTTAGTATTAGAAAGTTATTTTTTGTACAAAGTATATAGTGAATTTCATAAAATGATATTGCAACCAAGAGAAACGTAGACGTTTTTTCCGTCGTGCTCTTTATACGATCCGTAAGCTTATTCAAGAAGGGTATAATATTATTGGTTACACACCGTGGTCATCACATGATAATTATGAATGGCCATCTGAAGCACAGAAAGATCCTTTTGATAGACCATATGGAATGTTTGCCGTTGATACTCAGCAGGAAGGATTTCCACGAACATTAAAAAAGGGTGCTAATTATTATGCTGCGTTTGTAAAAGAATATTTTTCAACAGAACAAGAAGAACAAATAATTCATCATAATTGGTAAGATAATGGAGGAGAGAGTGGGATTCGAACCCACGATCCCGATCTCTCGGAATAACGGTTTTCAAGACCGCCGCATTCGGCCGCTCTGCCATCTCTCCATCTATCTATGTAAAAGAACTCATAATTTGGCGCGCCCGGAAGGAGTCGAACCTGCAACCTTCAGATCCGTAGTCTGACGCTCTATCCAATTGAGCTACGGGCGCATATATTTCAATGTAAATTTTAAACTTTATCGATGCACCTTAGCGTAGTATGATGGTGGAGAGAGAGGGATTCGAACCCTCGTGCCCGGTTTCCCAGACTCTTGCTTAGCAGGCAAGCGCTTTAGGCCGCTCAGCCATCTCTCCTTTAAAATGTCAATATATAGAAAAGAATACTGTTATTTGTTATTTTTTCAAGTAACTTCGTAAACTTTTTGTTGAGATACACGATTTTTAAAGTATTGTGTAGTAATTTTATGGTACATTACACTATGTTCTAATGCTAATATTTATTGATTAGGAGGCTATAATGGCATTTATTTTTGATGTTAAAGTTTTTCCCGGTTCTAAAAAAAGAGGTTGGTTTCTTGATAAAACAGGGAATTTAAAATGTTATTTAAAAAATGTAGCAGAGCACGGCAAGGCAAATGATGAACTTATAAAGAATCTTTCAAAGGCATTGGGCGTTTCCTTAGATATGATTTCTATTTCTTCTGGTATGCAATCGCGTAAAAAACGAATAAAAATTGATATTGAAATGAGTTACAATAAATTGTTAGAACTTCTTGGTATTGATTGGCAAAGTGATATGTTTAGTTGATAAGGAAAATATGCCATATTTTAAATGGGTTGGTACTGATATTGCTGGTGTTACAAAAAAAGGTAAACAATCAGCGCATTCACCTCAAGATTTATCAAATCTTCTTTTACGACAAGGTGTTGCATTATTACATTTTAAATTCGTTTATGTACCATCATTTTTGTGGTTGATAACTGCTAAAATAAAAGGAAATCTATTTCAACAAAAAGCAAAAATGTTGCGTGCGGGGTTATTATTACCAAATGTTTTTGCTATTGCTGCTCAGCAATCTCATAATCCTCTACTTTATGATATACTTTCTACTATAAGTTGTGATATTCAGCAGGGAAGCCCTTTTGACAAATCTCTCGAAAAACATCCTTATCTTTGTGATCGTATTGTTATGGCTATGCTTATTGCAGGCAATGAGTCAGGTAATTTGATAGGCGCTATGGAAAATGTGGCGCTTTATTACCATAAACAATATGCTTTCAGTAAAAGTATTCGTTCGGTACTTGCTATGCCTTTATTAACATTGCTTTTTTTTATTGGAATTAGTTTATTTATCTTTATTTTTATCATTCCACGATTTGTTGATATGTTTAGCTCTTTAAACCAGGAACTTCCTGCGCTTACGCGCACTATGATTAGCATGAGTGAGTATATTCGTAGTGTTTCTATGGTGTATACTATTGGTATAGTGACCATATTATTAGGTGCTATTCATTATTATTTTACCAAGCTAAATAGAAAAAAATGGGATGCGATTACTATTAAAATTCCTTTTATTGGTAGTGCAGTGTGGCAACATTGGATGGGGCAGTCCTTGCAGGCGCTGGCGCTATTAGTTAATAGTGGGACTACGCTGGTAGCGGCTCTTAAAATAGTAAGCGAATCAGTAGATAATTCGTGTGTTCAATTTCAGTTTGAGACTTTATATGACGATGTTTCGTCCGGGCAATTATTGAGTAATGCAATGGCGATATCATCGGTTTTCTTACCAGAAGTAGTTGCGTTGGTTCTCGTTGGCGAAGAAACAAGTACGCTAGGGCAATCGCTGGAAAGCGCAGCATCTGTTTATAGTGATAGATTAGATGAGTCTTTACGTCGCTTTGTCTTTTTTTTACAGCCACTAGTTATTCTCTTACTAGGTTTTTTAGTAACAATTCTTATTTTTGCGGTATACTTACCTATAATGCAGTTGTCTCATATTGTATAATAAATAGTGCAAACTGTAACGTTGGTGTGTTGTTTTTTGATGAAATATTCCTAGGGGGGATGCTACTAATGGTGTTAATTTTATTATTAATGATTATTTCTTTTTTTCAGTTTACGTTAGCAGATCAGACATTAGTCAATCAGGCAGCACGTGTTCTTGATAGCGGCGAGTATTATGTATCAGCACCATCTATTATTGGTGATCGTGAATGGAAAGAGTTGCAGCTAGATCGTGTAGTGACTACTCTTGATCGTACAACAACATCATTTGGTAAATGGGGATTGAAAAAATTATTGTGGCCTATTTCAGATAAAAAACAATTATTACAGCGGAAAAAGATTATTACCTTTTTGGTTGATCATCCAGAAGATATGCGCCTTTTTCAAAAGCAACTTGAAAAAGTGCGGGACGTTGAACGATCATTATTATCATACTGGGATAAAAATGATGTATTGAATCGCAGTTGTGAAAAATTTTATTTTTCCATGGTTGGATTACATGATCTCAATAAAAGTAATAGCGCATTAAACATTAGTACTTTTTTAGAAATGTTTAATTCTTGTGAACGTTTATTAATG
>DATIEE010000021.1 GCA_035455925.1 Candidatus Babeliales bacterium | reverse complement strand
TTTTTGGCTTTTAATCAATCATTTTGGGCTTGGTTCTCCTGAACTTTTTGCATATCGAGCACAATCGCGGCAATTACTTATTCAAACAAAGCATTTTGATTATATTGTTTTGACTGTTGGTGCCTTATTTGGATTCTGTTTGCAGCGCATCCGTCTTAATCCGATGCTAGTCTTAGGAGGACTTTTGATGCCATTTGATATTACTTGTGGTCTTGTTGTTGGAGGATTACTTGCTGCTGTGTCAGTAGACAAGGAAGACTGGTATCCATTTTGGTCAGGAATTTTTGCCAGTAATTCGCTTTGCATGCTCTTGAGAGCGATATGTGGTGCTATATCGTGATATTTTTGTTTTTTTTATAGAACAATGGCAAGATTGACATAATTTCTATTTGTGATACATTGGTATTATACATATAGTTAATATAAATTATGTTAATTAAGAAGGAATTTTTATGAATATAAAATATATATCGTTGTTTTCATTGTTGTGTGTTGCAAGTATTGTTCCAGTATCGCCAGCAGTGGTAGCTTTAGGTCTTAATGGTGCGATAATGTCTTCTGCTTACCTCTATGATTATTTGCAATATCCTTTGCTTTCAGGAGAAGCAGGGAGAACAATTTTTCAACCGTCTTTTATAGATAAAGCTAAAATGAAAAGAAAAAGATACAGTTGTTCGCTTGATAATCTAACAAGTGATTTATACGTGCAATACAAAAATGCTTACGGACAGTTATTATTAAATAATAATAGTGATACAGCATTGATTTTTGAAGATGCAGAAAAGGCTTTTTTTGAAACAGCTGAAGGTAAACTATGGTTTGCTTATAAAAAGCTTATCTTTGGTCTTGATTTAAAGAATTTCATTGATGACTCATTAATAACTGAGTCAATTAAAAATGGTAAGAGAATATTGGATGAAGATGTGTCGAAGATAGTTAATTATACATTGGACGATTTGGCAAAAGAAGCATGTTCGGGGAAATTTAAGAGTACATGTGAGAGTGTGAGAAGAGAATATGAGCAAATGATTAAAGATAATGCGATATTTAAGTAACCTGAACACGTTAATTTTTTTAAAGATATGTATTATAAACATCGTTATTTAAAAAGGAATTTTTTTATGAATATAAAATATATTATATCATTTTTTTCATTATTATGTGTTATGAGCGTTATGCCAGTATCAGAAGAAATTGTTTTTCAACGAGCTTTTTTAGATAAAATTGAAAAATCTAAGATTGAGTTAAGCATAGCTAATACATTTAATGCGGAAGAACTACAAAGTCCTTTATTTGATGAATTGAGTAATGCTCATCGAAGATGTGTTATGGACTATAATGATAATACAATACTGACTTATAAAGAGGTAGAAGAATTATTTTGTGAAACAGCTGAAGGTAAAAAATGGTACGAACTGTTACAACACGTGTATCCTCATGATTTAAGCTATGAAATTGCTCGGAGGATAATAAAAAATGATAATAAGGAATCATCATCGGCTGAGGTTGTAATAAATATAGTCAATAACGTTCTTAATTCTCCTGGTGTTAAAGTGTGGTGTCTGGGTAAGCATAAAAATATATGTGATGATGTTAAAGCAGACTATGAGCAGATGATTAAAGATAATGCGATATTCAATTAACGATTTAAATTAATATAATTTAAATAAATATGAGCTGATTGTTATAGATAAAATAACGATCAGCTCATATTTATTTAAAAAAAGAAAAATAAATAGCGCATTGCAACGTGTTATTCATTAAAAAAATTGCGATTTATGTGAAGTTAGTTGTTCAACCAATTTGTTAGTTGAAGTGCGAAAATAATCTGTTTGACCTTGTTCTAGGTGATTGTTATTCTCTCATAAAATATTTTTACTTTATGAGGGTGTAATGAAGAATGTACTATATGTTTTTTCTTTTGTTTTTTTCTTTATTCATAGTTTATACACACATCAAGAAAGTATGTATGATCCTATTCTTGTTGCAGTGCTAATGGTAAAGAATGAAGCGACTGTTATGCGAGCGACACTGCAGCCATTTGTAGATAGCGGTGTTGATTCGTTTTTTATTTTTGATACCGGATCAACTGATAGAACTGTTGAAGTGACGCAAGAGTTTTTTGATGAACATAATATTGTGCATGGATATATTGTACAGGAACCGTTTGTTGATTTTGCGACGTCACGTAATCGTGCACTTGATTTAGCTGAGGAAAAATTTCCTCACGCTGCCTTTATAGTAATGCTTGATGCTGAGTGGTATATACATGATGCACGAGCATTAGTTGAATTTTGCGAATCTTGCTTGCGGCGGGGTGATATGTATGCTTCTTATTTGATACGTATTATTAATGAAGCGCTTGATAATTATACATGTAGATTAATTCGCTGTCATTCTGGAGTTCGTTTTGGTGGAGTAGTGCATGAAGCAATTGCGCAGTCGGTTGTTGTTAAAGTTCCTGATACTGTTTTTTTTCAGTATTTGCCTGCAGCGTATGGGGCTGAAAAAACAATGGCACGATTGATAAGGGATCGTGAGTTGTTATTGAAAGAATATTATAATAAGCCGTGGTGTACGCGAACTTTATTTTATCTAGCTCGTACGTGTGAAGATCTTGGCAATTGGCAAGAAGCATATGATTTTTATAAAATACGTGTTGGTATGATTGGGTGGGATGAAGAGGATTTTATTGTGCATTATCGTTTAGCTGAAACGGTTAAAAAATTAGTTTTGCATAATATAGATGATATCAAATATAACTGGACAGAAGCATTAGATTATTATTTACGCGCATACCGCATGCGTCCTCATCGTGCAGAACCATTAATAGCGATTGCCGATTATTATGTTTTTATACGTCATATGGAATTAGCGTTTTTGTTTGCTCGACGTGCTGTTGATATTAAATATCCAGAAAAAGATTTTTTGTTTGTTGAAAAATATCTTTATAATTATCATCGATATGAACTTCTTGCGCATTGTGCGTGGTATATTAATGAATTTGAGATTGGTGAATGGGCTGCTTGTAAGGCATATGAAGCATACCCTGATTATAAATATGCACAACTTAATAAGGAATGTTATTTATCACGTAAGTTATAAAAAAAGAGCGTGAAATTTTTAGGTATAAAAAAGAAATAGAGAGTAAGATTTTTGTCTTATTCTCTATTTCTTTTTAATTAATGATTTGCGTTATATACCTGCTGCAACGAAATGAACAATTACTTCTCCGTTTGCTGCTTCTGTTTGCACGCCAGAATCGATTTTATATACCGTAATTGTTGCGGATAGGGCAGAATTAAGAGTTATTTCTGCTGTGTAGGTTATAGTGGATACATGCGCCGGAGTCTCAATGGCTACGCGTATTGTTGGAGCAACGGTAAAAATATCTGTTGGATAGGTAAAAACTAAACCACCATTTACATATGATACTTGGTCAGATACTACATATGCAGGAAATCGTTCAATTGATTCATCAGTCGTTATCGTTGCAGTTACTGTTACAACTGACATGACCCCTGAACAAGTGAAGGTCTGCATTATAAGCAAAATAGTCAATATAGCTATATGTTTCATTGTTTTCCTTTTTTAGTTTATACGTTTATTCTGGTATATTTAAAAGAATATGTTACTAAATAAATATCTTTGTTGTATTCGGTTCCGCTTGTTGGTGCAATTCGTGTAAGACTTAGATATGCCCAATTTTTTCCAACCATTTTTGTGCCATCAAGTGTTACGCTGGTGACGATATGTGTTAAATTTTGTTGTAGCCCTGTACTGCCTGTTGGTTCAGTGATGGTGAAGTTTCCTGTAGTTACCGTTTCCGCAAATCCTGTTGCAGGAGCAGAAGTGCCGATTTCCATATTGGATGCAGCATAATCTGCGTTAATTTGTGCATTGGCAAGATTGCCTAAGCTGCCAAGTATTTTATTGATGAAAAAATGAATTTCTAAAGTAATAGGGCTTGCTGTATCAAGGTCTTGTGGTAATGCAAACTGTGTGGTGATAGGCTTTTGCGTTGTGGTGCTTATGCTAATTTTCCAGGCATCAAGGGATGGGCTGTTTGAAGCAGTGCCATATACTTTGGTAAACGTAATATTAGGATTTGACGCAGTGGCATCTGCCATCATGTATGGATTAAGTAGTACCTGATTTCCCCCAGAAACACCAGTTATGCCAGTAGCACCAGTTGCTCCGGTTGGGCCAGTAATTCCGGTTGCGCCAGTTACGCCTGTGGAGCCAGTTGCTCCGGTAGATCCGGTTGGGCCAGTAATTCCGGTTGCGCCAGTTACGCCTGTGGAGCCAGTTGCTCCGGTAGATCCAGTTTGGCCAATAATTCCTGCTGCACCAGTTACGCCTGTGGAGCCAGTTGCTCCGGTAGATCCGGTTGGACCAGTAATTCCGGTTGCGCCAGTTACGCCTGTGGAGCCAGTTGCTCCGGTAGATCCAGTTTGGCCAGTAATTCCTGCTGCACCAGTAGCTCCGGTGATGCCTGTTGCTCCGGTTGCACCGGTTACGCCAGTAGCGCCTGTTGCTCCGTTAATTCCCGTTGCACCCGTCGCCCCTGTGCTTCCTTGAGATCCTTTATGTCCACGAGGGCCGCGAGGCGCTGGGCAGCATTTTGGACATGAAGATGTTTTTTTATGATGGCAATTAGCTTTGTAACTAAGTTTACTATTTTCTTGATCAATATTGAGGATATCTTCGCTAGAAAAATTGTTAAGGTTTCTATTAAGATATCCGATTATTGATTCGCCGTTGCGTTCTTCAAGGGAAAGGTCTTTGTATTCCTGTACTAATAAAATTGAATCTTGTATGGCAGCAATTAATTTTGCTTTAGGGATGTTAGAATTGTCTTGTTGAAGAAGAAAATAAATATGTTCTAATGAAGGTATGTTTTTTGTTTGGTGAGTTTTTTCATAAAGATAGGATAAGTACTCCTTTAATTGTTCTGGTAATGGATTGTCATCATTGGACGTATATAGTGTAGATGATAGTATCAAAAAGCATAATGATACTATAGATAGTGTATTATTCATTAACTCTCCTTGAATAAAAATAATAATAAAAATGAACTTATCATAGTTTTATACGGCAATCAATGATTTTCTAGGAGTTATAGTGTTGCGCTTCGCCAGACGAGAAAAGATTCGATGAAATCTATTAATTCTCCATCAAGAACTTTATCGGGTTGAGAAGATTCAAAATCGGTGCGATGATCTTTTATCATTTTATAAGGATGCAATACATATGATCGAATTTGTGACCCCCATTCAATTTTTCTTTTTTCAATGCCAGCGCTGCGTTTTGCATCTTGTTCATCTTTTGTTTTTTGAGCAAGTTTTGCGTATAACATTTTCATAGCAAAAGCTTTGTTTTGTTGTTGAGATCGTTCATTTTGACATTGAACAACAATATTAGTTGGCAAATGAGTAATTCGAACAGCAGAATCTGTTTTGTTAACATGTTGTCCACCAGCGCCACTTGCGCGATAGGTATCGATGCGTAAGTCTTTTGGATCAATCGTAACAGTGATATCAGGAACTTCTGGCGTTACCATTACACTGGTAAATGATGTATGGCGA
The DNA here is from genome assembly GCA_035455925.1 of Candidatus Babeliales bacterium. Lineage (NCBI taxonomy): Bacteria > Candidatus Babeliae > Candidatus Babeliales > Candidatus Babeliales bacterium. The sequence continues at coordinate 10,877 of DATIEE010000021.1, read as the reverse complement.
CGCTTGTTTGAGTCAAATGGTGAAATTCTTACAAGACGATGAATGCCATGTTCGCTTTTGAAGTAGCCATATGAGTTTTTTCCATGAACAAATAGGGTTACGGATTTAATACCAGCTTCTTCACCTGATTGATAATCAATTGTATCAACATTAAGATTGTTGCGTTCGCAAAATCGGTAATACATTCTAAGAAGAATATTTGCCCAATCTTGTGATTCAGTTCCACCAGCGCCAGCATGGATATGCACAAAACAGTTTGCTGAATCATTTGGTTCATTTAATAAAAGATGTATCTTAAATGCAATAACTTTTTTGCGTAAAGCTGTTATATCAGAAGATATTTTTGATAATTCATATTCACTATCTGCAAAAAGGTTAACTAATTCAGTTAATTCTGTGTTGCTAGTTATTATTTCAAAATATTGATCACGTAATATCCGGATATGTTGTAGCTCTTTTAAAATATCTGTTTGCTGTGGGTTTTTCCAAAATTCTTCTTCTTTGGAAAATGCTTCCAATGTTTGAAATTTTTTTTCAAGTTGTGCATTGTTCCAAAAAGATATAATTGTTTGGATATCGGGAGTTATGTTCTTTAATTGTTCATGTAGGTCATCTTTAAGCATGTATGGCCTTTTTTTATATAATTTATAATTATAAGTAAAGTATATCATAATGTTGTGATAAAGTTTATATGGCATTTTGGGGTATATATCTCTATACATATAATAGTAAAAATAATCGTATATGTTTTTTTATGAAAATTGCTTTTTTGTTATAACAATTGATGTATAGGGAATTTTTTTTAAAGTTTTTTTATATTAGGTGAATATTTTTTTGTTTTTTTCTTGTTTTTTATCACGTAATGATTCTAATTTCGTATTTTTTTGTTCTTTTTTACTCTTTGTTTGTATAATGTTTATCAATCATATTTATGCTCGATAAAAGGTTGAAAATAACGATCAGATCGTTATTTTATGGCGTCTCTGCATGCTTAAAGGTTTCGTATTATTCATTAAATATGAGGACTATCAATAGGGCCTACACATTTTTTTTTAAAAAAGTTTAAAAAAAGTGTTGACTTAGTGTGAAATAGGTTTATAATTTTCATTAACAATTGATTAAAACGTTTTCAACATTCGTCGCTTAATCAACCTGTTAAGAAAAATTTAGCAACATAAAAAAGTTCTTTGAAATACACAAGAAAGTTTCGTATCTATCGATTTTCGGTAGGATCCCAGTTCAATTCAGTGATGAAGAGTTTGATCTTGGCTCAGAATGAACGCTGGCGGCGTGCCTAACACATGCAAGTCGAGCGAGAAAGTTCCTTCGGGAATGAGTACAGCGGCGGACGGGTGAGTAACACGTAAGAATCTACCCTATAGTGAGGAATACCCTGGAGAAATTTAGGTTAATACTGCATAAGTCCCTGCGGGGAGAAAGGCGTCTTTTATGTCGCTGCTATAGGATGAGCTTGCGGACTATCAGCTTGTTGGTGAGGTAAAGGCTCACCAAGGCTATGACGGTTAACCGGCCTGAGAGGGTGTACGGTCACATAGGCACTGAGATACGGGCCTGACTCCTACGGGAGGCAGCAGTGGGGAATATTGCGCAATGGGCGAAAGCCTGACGCAGCGACGCCGCGTGGAGGATGAAGGTCTTAGGATTGTAAACTCCTGTCAGATGGAAAGAAAAAGTTGTGTTTAATAGACACAAAATATGACGGTACCATCAGAGGAAGCACCGGCTAACTTCGTGCCAGCAGCCGCGGTAATACGAAGGGTGCGAGCGTTATTCGGAATCACTGGGCGTAAAGGGTGCGTAGACGGTATGTTAAGTTTGTCGTTAAAGGCTCCAGCCTAACTGGAGTATTGCGATGAAAACTGGCGAACTAGAGGGTGAGAGAGAGAAGTGGAATTCCCGGAGTAGCGGTAAAATGCGTGGATCTCGGGAGGAACACCAATGGCGAAGGCAGCTTCTTGGCTCATTTCTGACGTTGAGGCACGAAAGCGTGGGGAGCAAACAGGATTAGATACCCTGGTAGTCCACGCCGTAAACGATAACCACTAGATGTTGGTTCGGCTTAGCTGAATCAGTGTCGTAGCTAACGCGTTAAGTGGTTCGCCTGGGGAGTATGGTCGCAAGGCTAAAACTTAAAAGAATTGACGGGGGTCCGCACAAGCGGTGGAACATGTGGTTTAATTCGATACTACGCGAGAAACCTTACCTGGGCTTGACATGTACTTGACAGCTGTAGAAATATGGTCTTTTGGGTTTCGATCCAGACAGGTACACAGGTGCTGCATGGCTGTCGTCAGCTCGTGTCGTGAGATGTTTGGTTAAGTCCTCTAACGAGCGCAACCCCTGCTATCAGTTGCTATTAATCTTCGGATTAAGCACTTTGATGGGACTGCCCGGGAAACCGGGAGGAAGGTGGGGATGACGTCAAGTCATCATGGTCCTTATGTCCAGGGCTACACACGTGTTACAATGGCTAATACAAAGGGAAGCAAAGTCGTAAGGCCAAGCAAACCCCATAAAGTTAGTCTAAGTTCGGATTGAGGTCTGCAATTCGACCTCATGAAGTTGAAATCGCTAGTAATCGCGCATCATAACGGCGCGGTGAATACGTTCTCGGACCTTGTACACACCGCCCGTCACACCATGAGAGCTGTTTGTACCCAAAGTCATTTTAGCCAACCTGAAAAGGGGGCGAATGCCTAAGGTATGTATGGTGATTGGGGTGAAGTCGTAACAAGGTAGCCGTAGGAGAACCTGCGGCTGGATCACCTCCTTTCGAGGGAGATTCACGAACAATATTTTTATATTGTTCTATATAGGTGTTATTAAAATACTGGGTTTTTATCGTAAAATTGATAGATACGGCTTATGGGCCTATAGCTCAGCTGGTTAGAGCATTCCGCTGATAACGGAAAGGTCAGTCGTTCGAGTCGACTTAGGCCCACCATAAGGTTTTAATTTTAAAAAATTTTCCAAACAAATATGTTTGGTGGTTAAAAAATTTAACCATGCGTGGGCTATAGGCAATATTGCATGTGGAGTATTGATAGTCATAGGCGATTTATTAGTAGTTCCTTTGTTTTATTAGCGATGCCCAACGTGAAAGTATCGGGGGTGTAGCTCAGTTGGCAGAGCGACCGTTTTGCACGCGGTAGGTCAGCGGTTCGAATCCGCTCATCTCCACCAAAAACATTGCTTTTTTCCTTAACTTTTCTTGTGTGTGATCAAAATTTGAAAAAATGTTAGTAGTAATAACAAAAAATTTGTGATCTTTGACATATATGTATTAATGAGTGCTCAATGTTTGAGTAACCAGCAAAATTTGTGGTTAATTGAAAAGGGCGCTTGGTGGATGCCTGTGGCATCAAGAGGCGATGAAGGAGGTGGAAGGCTGCCATAAGCTTCGGGGAGTTGCCAATCAAACTTTGATCCGAAGATTTCCGAATGGGGCAACCTACCTTGGGTAAACCTGAGGTGTTACTATATGAATATATATTATAGTAAAGCGAACTGCGTGAACTGAAACATCTAAGTAACGCAAGGAAAAGAAAACGAAGTGATTCCCTTTGTAGTGGTGAGCGAATGGGGAAGAGCCTAAACCTATATTATGTGATAGCCTGTGTGCGTTGTAATATGGGGGTTGTGAGATTATAAATATTTCAAAAAATACAGTTTTTGGAGTTGTAGTTATTTATTTTAGTTGAATTGTTCTGGAAAGGACAGCCAAAGAGGGTGACAGCCCCGTATGCGAAAAAATAATTAACACAATAATATATAGTCTCGAGTAGCATGGGACACGTGTAATCCCGTGTGAATCTGCCCGGACCATCGGGTAAGGCTAAATACTACTTGATGACCGATAGTGAACTAGTACCGTGAGGGAAAGGTGAAAAGAACCCCGGGAGGGGAGTGAAATAGAATCTGAAACCAAGTGTCTATAATCGGTGGTAGCGCGGTATAAGTATGCGCAACCACGTACCTTTTGTATAATGAGCCAACGAGTTATCTTATATTGCAAGGTTAAGCTTTGAAAGAGTGGAGCCGTAGCGAAAGCAAGTCTGAATAGGGCGTTTAGTAATATGAGATAGACCCGAAACCCAGTGAGCTATCCATGTCCAGGATGAAGTCTCGGTTAAACGAGATGAAGGTCCGAACCGGTGTAGGTTGAAAACTGCTCGGATGAGGTGTGGATAGGGGTGAAAGGCCAATCAAACTGGGAAATAGCTGGTTCTCCCCGAAATATATTTAGGTATAGCCTTGTTGGATGATGTATGGTGGTAAAGCACAGTTTGAGTTTTTGGGGCGCAAGCTTACAGGTCTCTTACTAACTCTGAATGCCATACTTCGTTGAAGACAGGAGTCAGACTGTGGGGGATAACCTTCATAGTCAAGAGGGAAACAACCCAGACCATCAGTTAAGGTCCCTAAGTATCCGCTAAGTGGGAAAAGAAGTGAAAACGCACAGACAGCCAGGAGGTTGGCTTAGAAGCAGCCATCCTTTAAAGAAAGCGTAACAGCTCACTGGTCAAGTGTTATTGCGCTTAAGAATGAACGGGGCTCAAGCGGGTCACCGAAGCTATGGTTTATGTTAAAAATTTATTTTTAACGTAGAGGTAGGGGAGCGTTCCTTGATAGAAACAAGCTTGACCGTAAGGACAGGTGTCGGATCAAGGAAGTGAGCATGTTGGTATAAGTAACGAAAAAACAGGTGAAATTCCTGTTCGCCGTAAGTCTAAGGTTTCCTTGAGATCGGTTCATCCACTCAGGGTTAGTCGACCCCTAAGCCGAGGCCAGTTGGAGTAGGCGATGGGCAGCAGGTTAAATATTCCTGCACCACCTAATAGCGCTTGAGTGAGGGAGTGACGCAGGAGGGTAGGTTAACTTGGCGTATGGATGCCAAGCTAAGCATAAAGGAGGGTTTCATAGGAAAATCCGTGAAGCCGCAATCTCTGAAATGTTATGGGCATGTTAATTTGAAAGAAGATGCATGTTTGACTGACCCCACACTGACAAGAAAAGCTTCTAGCGATGTTATTGGGTGATCGTACCGCAAACCGACACAGGTAGACGGGCTGAGAATGCTCAGGCGTTGAGATAATTATCATTAAGGAACTCGGCAAATTGGCCCCGTAACTTCGGGAGAAGGGGTGCCTGATTTTGTTATGAAAGCATGTCTTTCAGAAGCATTATTAGGTTTCAATAAATTGGCCCAATCGACTGTTTAACAAAAACACAGGGCTCTGCAAACTCGTAAGAGGAAGTATAGAGTCTGACGCCTGCCCAGTGCCGGAAGGTTAACGAGAGATGTTCGTTCTTCGGAACAAAGCATTGAACTGAAGCCCCGGTAAACGGCGGCCGTAACTATGACGGTCCTAAGGTAGCGAAGTACCTTGTCGGGTAAATTCCGACCCGCATGAATGGCGTAACGAGTTGGGCGCTGTCTTAATGATACACTCAGTGAATTTGTAGTGCCGGTGAAAATGCCGGCTACCCGCAGAAGGACGGAAAGACCCCGTGCACCTTTACTGCAATTTGACATTGATTTTTGAGTTTGTTTGTGTAGGATAGGCGGGAGACTGTGAAGTTGCGACGCTAGTTGCAATGGAGTCATCCTTGAAATACCGCCCTTATAAATTTAAAGATCTAACTTTGATCCGTGATCCGGACAAAGGACAATGTCTGATGGGCAGTTTGACTGGGGTGGTCGCCTCCTAAAATGTAACGGAGGCGTTCAAAGGTTCCCTCAAGATGTATAGAAATCATCTTAAGAGCGCAAAAGCATAAGGGAGCTTGACTGCGAGACATACAGGTCGAGCAGGTGCGAAAGCAGGATTTAGTGATCCAGTGGTTCTGTATGGAAGGGCCATTGCTAAACGGATAAAAGGTACGCCGGGGATAACAGGCTGATCTCCTCTAAGAGTCCACATCGACGAGGAGGTTTGGCACCTCGATGTCGGCTCATCACATCCTGGGGCTGAAGAAGGTCCCAAGGGTTAGGCTGTTCGCCTATTAAAGTGGTACGCGAGCTGGGTTCAGAACGTCGTAAGACAGTTCGGTCCTTATCCTCTGTGGGCGTAGGGTATTTGAGGAGGGCTGTCCTTAGTACGCAAGGACCGGGATGGGTAAGCCTCTAGTGTTCCAGTTGTTCTCCAAGAGCAAGCTGGGTAGCCAAGCTTATTAGAGATAACCGCTGAAAGCATCTAAGTGGGAAACTCGCTCCAAGATTAGATACCCCTTGTTAAAATATATTAAGCAATTAAGTTTCGGCTTGAAAGCTTAAGAAGTTTTTAACAAAATTATTAAGGTCCCTTGAAGACTACGAGGTAGATAGGTTGGGTGTGTAAGCATAGTAATGTGTTAAGCTAACCAATACTAATAGACCGAATGTTTTAACCATGATACTAAAAAATTTAGGTAACTCATTCTGCATTCATTAATACATATATTTCAAAGGTCACAGTAAATTATACTTTGACTAAAAGATTTTTTAGAATTAATTAAATAATTATATATTTAATTAATTAAAATAAAAAATTTCTGGTGCATATAGCTGTGGGGAAACACCCGTTCCCATTCCGAATACGGAAGTAAAGTCCACAGCGCTGATAATACTTGGTTGGTAACGGCCTGGAAAGGTAAGTAGTGCCAGAATTAATTAAAAAAACCCTATCAGAAATGATAGGGTTTTTTTGTCTTTTTTTATGTTCTTGACTTGCTGTTCTTGATTTTTCTACAGTTTTATTTAGAGATTAATCAAAAGCAAAAGAGGCATGAATGAAAATAAAGAGCAATATATTTTGTCTAATTTTGATTATTGCCTATTTTATTTTTTCATCAATATTGTATGCAAAAAAAATTCTTCTTACTGGTGGAGCTGGTTTTATTGGCAGCCATGTTGCGCAGAAATTACTAGAGCGTGGTGATACTCTTATCATCGTTGATAATATGAATAATGCGTATGATCTACGTATCAAAGAATACAATCTTTCATTAGTTGCAGCATCAGATTTTAATGATCGTCTTTCTGTCTATGCTATTGATATTTGTAATAGAGATGCTATTGAGCAATTATGTGAATCGGAGAAGATTGATGTCATTTGTCATCTTGCTGCACGTGCAGGAGTTCGCGCAAGCATTGATGATCCGCAAGAATATTTTAGAACTAATAATATTGGTACGCTTATTTTGTGTGAAGCAGCACGTAAGCATGGTATTAAGCATATCGTCTTAGCATCAAGCAGTAGCGTTTATGGTGTGCGTGAAGATGGTCCTTTTTATGAAAATGATTCAGTTGATAGGCAATCGAGTCCGTATGGCGCAACAAAGCGATCGGGTGAATTATTAGCGTATGTCTACTATTACCTGTATGGTATATCTATAACTAATTTGCGATTTTTTACTGTATATGGGCCACGAGGTAGAACCGATATGGCGCCGTTCATATTTATGGATGCTATTTATAATAATCGAATAATAAAAGTATATGGTGATGGAAGTGCTATTCGTGATTTTACCTATATCGATGATATTGTCTACGGTATTTTAAAAGCAATTGATACTCCTCTTGGTTATGAGATTGTTAATATTGGTCGTGGCGAACCGATTATATTGAGCGATTTTATTGTTGCTATGGAAAACATTATGCGTGAAAAAGCACATATTAATTATGTGGATGTTTTTAGTGGTGATGTCCCAAAAACACATGCTGGTATTGAAAAAGCACGACAATTATTTGATTATATACCGAAAGTATCGGTACAACAAGGGTTAGAGCACATGTATAATTGGTATAAAAATGAATATTTATTATTAGTTGGTCCTACAAAAAAAAATGGTTCTGATGTTGAAGTATTGGCGTGTGATTATTAAGGGGCGAATTGATGTATACGAAAAAAAAAATAACTAATAATTATATGGTGATTATAGGGAGTTTCTTTTTTTTGATATCTCTTTCATGTCCAATGTTAACACTGTGCACTAGTTTAAAAAAACACATGAAAATTCTTATGGTTGTTGCTGAATTTCCTAAAATTCACGATATTTGCATACTTAATCAGATAACCGGACTTTTAGATAGAGGACATGATGTTACTATCTATGCTTTTGCAAAAGGTGATTGTCTGAATGTGCAACAAGATGTTATAAACTATGATCTTATCAACAAAACTATTTTTGAAAAATTTCCATCACATTTAGATGAATATGATATTGTCGTTTTTCAGCTAGGACACAAAGTATTAGATATAAAAAAAACACATAAGTTTAAAGGCAAAGTTGTTATCTGTTTGCGTGGCTATGATATTACCGGTTTTTTACAAGAAAATCCTCACGCATATGATCGTTACTTTGATAGTTGTGATTTATTTATGCCGGTATGCGACGCATTTAAGAAGTTACTTATCGCTGCAGGGTGTAATGAAAAAAAAATTATTGTACATCACTCAGCAATTGATCGTTCGAAGTTTACTTTTAAACCAAGACGATTGCCTAAGGAAGGAAGTATTAATATAGTAAGCGCGGGTAGATTCGTAGAAAAAAAAGGGTTCGTATATTCTATTCGAGCAATAGCACAATTAGTACATAAATATCCGCAGATACGATACACCATTATTGGTGAAGGTGTTTTAGAAAAAAAATATAAAAAACTAATAAAACGATTAAAAGTTAATGAGAACATAAAGCTTGATAGTTGGCATACTCACAAAGAATATATTAATATATTAAATAAATCACATCTTTTTATTTTATCTAGTGTAACTGCTCATAATAATGATCAAGAAGGTATTGCGAATGTTTTAAAAGAAGCAATGGCAATGGGAATATTAGTGATCGCTACAGATCATTCCGGTAATAAGGAACTTATTACTGACGGCGTCTCTGGTTTTCTGGTTCCTGAACGTAATAGTAGTGCAATAAGTAATGCGATTGAATATCTTTTGAATAATCCGGATAAATGGCGATTAATTCAATTAGCCGCTGCCAATAAAGTTCATGAAGAATTTGATACTGAGAAAGAAAATGATAAATTAGAATCTATTTTTTATTCTATTTTAAATAGCGATGAAGACGTATAGATTTATTGTGTAAACACATGAATATATTATTTTTGTATCATTGACATAGCAGAGTTATTTAATGAGCGTTTTTTAATTATTTTAATTTTATGGTAAAAAGAATGGAGAAGGTTATGGTAACACGTATTTTTCTGTTATTTTTTTTCTTTATGTTTACTGTATCTTCTTCCTTATTTTCCAAAATTTATTATACCGGTAAAGAACCTGTTCATCTTATTAATACGATCGAAGCAAAAAATTGTTTTATTAGTTACATTATCATTAATAAAAAATATAGATATCTTCTCAAACAAAAAAAGGAATTTAAAAAACAACTAGCAGTCGTACGAGATGCCCTTGCCGCTTATATTGCAAAAGAGCTTAATATTGCCCATCAAGTTGATATTATTGAATTTAAGAAAGAATTTCCGGGTAAAGTTATAGCGTGCTGGCCTGCAACTCTTCATACCATTGCTCGTGGCGATACGATTAGAAAGCAAATAGGTACCAAGTACAATTTATTACGTTTACGACAATTATGGTCGCAGGCTTCTTCACTTAATGAAAAAGGATTAACAAAACAAATTATAGAACATATGACATGGCATAGACAATTACCTGAGATAGTTGCGCTAGATTTAATTCTTGGTAATTCTGATCGTCATTCGGGAAACTTGTGTTATGATCCCGATACGGATAGGTTTTGTGCTATTGATATGGATGATACACTTAATAAGGATCTATGCATTGTTGCCTATGAAAACTTAAAAAATATGATGAATGATGATCTTATAATTTTTAATAAACAAGAAATTCGTGCATTAATTCATATGAAAAATACCTTAAAATTTCTTGTACAAAAACATAAGCCGTTTGATTTAATAACAAAACTTCATTTTTTTGCAAAAAAAGCTGGTTTTTTCAAAGGAAGTAAAATGTATGATGAGAGGATTGAGAAAAAATTATTATTTTATGAGGAAATGATCACTCAGACTCATGCAAGTGCTCATCGGCTAATTTTTCTTATTGAACAAATGATTAAACGAAAATCATTGATACATTAATTATGAAGGTAAAGTAATGTTATTATCTAAAAGATTAATTGTAATTTTGTTTGTTTTTGTTAATTTTGCGATCACGTGTCAGGTTGATCAGTATAAAGATAATAGTGAAGAAAAAAAATCTTCTGTAAAAGCTTTAAATATTCTTTTTATTCTTGGTCATTTTCCTGCTGCATCTCAGATATTTATTTTAAATATTATTACAAATCTGATTGATCGAGGCCATAAGGTTTCCATTTTCTCTTTTCATAAAGATGATTACGTGAATATGCATCCTAATATAGAAAAATATAATCTATTGGATCGCGTTACTTATAATAAATTATGTGAACCATTTCCAGAATGTGATATTGTGTTTTGTCAATTTGGGTATCTAGGTAAGACAATTGTGCGTATGAAAAAATTGAGGGAATGGCTAAAAAACAAAAAACTAGTTGTTTGTTTTCGTGGATCAGATATAACATCCTACCTTACTCAAGATGTAGAAATGTATCAAAAGCTCTTTAAACGTATAGACCTTGCTTTGCCGGTGTGTGATTATTTTAGAGAGAAGCTTATTACACTTGGTTGTAATACAGATAAAATAGTTACCCACCATTCTGCAATTGATTGCAGGGAATTTTTTTTGAAGATAAGAAAAAAACCTGAAAAGAGTGTTATTCGTATTGTTTCTGTTGGTCGCCTTGTTAAAAAGAAAGGAATCGATTATGCAATAAAAGCATTTGCTCACATTGCTCAAAGATAT
>DATIEE010000020.1 GCA_035455925.1 Candidatus Babeliales bacterium | reverse complement strand
ATATATGGATATTAATAATGCAACAGAAGGATATTTGGTTATTTTTGATCGCAATTCAGAAAAAACATGGGATGAAAAGATTTTTAACAAAAAAACTACTGCCGGTAAATACACCATTGAAGTATGGGGTATGTAAATATACTATTAATGAAAATAATTCATATGAATAATTTTTATACAAAAGTAACATGCTAATAATTAAAAAATTACAAAAGCATCATCTAATGAAACTAAATCTATTTTCAGTATAATTAATTACGTGGGCAATCTTCATAAATAATTTTATTATCATCCTTATCTTTGATAGACACATTAAAACGATCTTGTATATATGTTAAAATCTTATGTGCTTGTTCTAACCACTGATAAGCGATTTCTCTTGAAATAATACAAACTATAATTGGTTTATATGATTTTATCCATTCTTCATATGATGAAATAGTAACAAGCTTTTCTTCTGAATCAAAAAAGCCTTGATATCGCGGTGTAATACTAAAAATAATTGCACCATCACTATCATTATACATCCATGCAGCACATTGACGATAAGACCATAGCTGATAATATTCACCAACCCAATTGTCAAATTCACCTTCATATACTAAATCTGGATTTAACCGCCCTTCATCATTTTTATTATCAAGCGCATATTTTAAATATTCATTATGCAAGTAACCAATATCTTCTTTTATAGATTCATGTAAAAAAAAATCATTATGTAATACTTTAGTAAGATGTTTAACAAATCTATCCATACTGCTTTCAAGATCCTCATCAAAATTTAAAACATATTCTTTATAATCTTCATAAAAACTTATCGTCATCTGACAATAACAAGGCAACTGTTCAAATGGTTGTTCTAAATTAACTACTAACTTATATGTATCATTTAATACAAAAACAATATCATATGGATACATCTTATATTCCTTCCTATGCAATAGTAATCAACTAATTATTTAATAATTTTTCCTGTTTTACTAACCCAACCATTTTTAATTAACGTTCTTTTTATTGACTCTGTATAAGAATTACCCCCCGAAACAATATCCTTCCAAGTTATGACATAACCATGAAATTTACCTGATATTGTTTGTTTAAAAATAACAAAATTATCTCCTTCAATACCAATTCTTTGTTTCATACTACCCTTTATTTGTAATGAATAATCCAAACTTTTTTGTCCATCACAGGGACATATACTTTTTTTTCCAATACTATTTTTATGATGATAACCTGCATTTTCGTAAACACCATTCGGATGTTCTTCCTTATCATCTTCATGCCTTGGCGGCTTTCCTCCACAATTACATGTATTGGCTATTCCATCTTATAGAGGATATCTATCATATTGTTTATTTTTTTGAAGTTTTTTATGCGCACAATAACATCCAAGACCAACAAGACCAATTACAATACATTTGATAGGAACTATGCCGTTTTGAGTATATATCAATGTATCTGCGGCAAACCCTTCTGATTGCGCTAGTGATACGTACAACAAGCCAACTATACAGATAAAAATGGATAATTTTTGTTTCATACCAACTCTACTGATTAATTGATGGGTGATCATGCTCTTATTTATACATAAATTAGAAATCTGCAATCTCAATAGTAGGGTCATTCAATAAATCTGAGAGCGATTCTTTATTAGGATTAATTACTTTAAATTCCCAGCACATAAGATCTTGAATTGATGATGCCACACAGACAGTAATAACGCCTAGAAATACAGCAAAGTTTAAAGTATTATTAGTTGTTATTGTATATATAATGGGGGATAAAAATGCGGCAAAAATAAAATTTATGGGACCTAAAAAAATAGCACAGCATAATATTTGATATATATTATTTATAGAAGCATAATCAGAATAGGTTCGTATTCCCGGAAGAATAAACGATAAAGGCAATAGTGGCACTAATCTCCTTAATAATTCGCTATAATTTCCATAATATTCACCTGCAAAAGTAGGCCTGATTAAGGGGCCTGTATGCTTTATAAAATTTGATCTTTCCACAATATCTAAAACACGATTAGTTTCTGCTACACTGCTCATTAAACGATTATTTCTCTCTTGAATAAGGTTAGATATATCATCCCATACAGGATTAACACTATATTTAAAATAAAAAAATAGCCCAACAATTGATAAAATATACTTGGCATTTGGAATAACCACTTTTTTAATTGTATGTTCACAAAAATTAAATACAGAGATTTTTCTTCGTTTAGAATATGCTATACGATTATCACGATCCGGGCCTCCGTTACCACTTATAAAACAAAGATAAGGTTGTATTTTATCTTTTATTTCCAAGGGAAGCGAGTTAAAAATAGAAAGTTGATTTTTGCTAAAAATTAGTCCTTGAAGATTGTTTTGTATGAGATTTTTTTGATCAGAGGTAAGTTGCAGTACTTCCTGCACAGTAAGTGTATAACCTTCATAAGTATCCCATCCACCTGTCCTATAATCTTTTAAAATAACTATTTTCTCTGTGATATTTAAAAATAAATCTTGTATAGTTGCTTTTTTTATAAGCTTTGGAAGATTGGATGCTCCTTTATACTGATCAGTAAAATCTTCACTAATCAATCTGTACTGAAGCTCTTCTGGTAAATGTAATAATCCAAAAGCAAGTTGTAATGGTAAGAAAGGAAATTCAGGATCATGTTTAAGATGATTAATTTTATCCCAAACCATTTTTTGAGCAAACAGCTTTAATTCCTTAAATTTGGTCTGTGCTGTTGATAATTTTAATGATAATAATTCATTAAGAAAAACGTTTGCATCTTCTTTATGTCGTAAAAATTCTTGTTCTAGTTCTGGCGTAAATGTAAACAATTCCATAGGTAAAATAAGGCTGTGTAACAACAGTGTATTAATGAAAAAACAAAAAGATATTATGCGTGCAATTTTATAATGATACATGAGTATTAATGAACGAAATTATAAAAATTTAAAAATATATATTTTATTAGAACATGAAATGGTTTTTATATTGACTTTGACTAACTAATCACTAATGTTAATTGTAGAATATAAGCATTATCAATAATTAACATTGGGAATAGATTGTATGCGTTATTTCAACACGACAGGGCCAATCAACCCAAAAGATCATTATTATATCCCGTGGTAAAATTCATCGCGAATATGCTTTTAGAATATATTTTTTAGACTATCAAGACCTTGAACAGAAATTTTATCAGCTAAAGGATATGAAGTTTTTTGAGGATAAATAACATATAGATGATCTAAATGCAAAGTCTCTAAGGCAGTAATCATAGATTTAGTTATAGTCGGAGCATCAGTATGTTTAACTTCAAAACCAATGCGCTTACCATTTTTTATAATGAGAAGATCAAGTTCTGTACTGCTTTGAATAGCCCAAAAGTAACATTCTTCTTGTTGTGCATGATTAACTGAAATGATTTCTTCTAATGCAAAGCCTTCCCATGAGGCACCAAGCCGAGGATATACATTAAGCTCGTTTTGATTTTGAATACCTAAAAGCGCATGCAACAAGCCACTATCGCGTATATAAATTTTTGGTGTTTTTATTTGTCGTTTATTAATGTTTTCAAACCATGGCTTTAGAACACGCACCATAAATGTACCTTCTAAAATTTCTACGTAATTACGTACCGTATGATGTGAAATACCTAATGAGCTACCAAGCTCTGAATAATTTAGTATGTTGCCATGATTATGCGCAAGCATCATCCACAATCTGCGCATTTGTGCTGCCGGAATATGAAATCCTAAATTTGGTATATCACGCTCCATAAATGTTGAAATGTATGCTTGACGCCATGCATAGCTTCCTTGAACTGTTTTTGCCATGTATGAATTAGGAAAACCTCCTTGTACCCATAATGTTTGCTGATCATGAGTTTCAGCAATTGAAAATGGTGTTAATTCAATGTAGCCAATTCTTCCGGCAAGCGTTTCTGATGATTGCTGTAATAAGTCTCGTGATGCGCTGCCCAGAATTAAAAATTTACGTGGTTTTTCGTCAACAAGTACACGTAAAATTGGAAAAAGTTCAGGTTTTCTTTGAATTTCATCAATAATTATAAGATCACTATTAAGACTAGATAGTGTCATCATGGGATTTTCTAGTCGCGCAAGATCAATAGGATTTTCTAAGTCGATAAAATGTACATTAGAATAGTGTAATGCATACTGATGAGCCAAAGTTGTTTTACCAACTTGTCGTGGTCCCAACAATCCACAAACAGAGTGGATGCTATGTTGAAAATAAATTTGGTCCAGAAAATAGGTTCTTTTAAGCATTTATTTTCCTGTAATTTGGAAGTTATAGTTCCAAATTACATAATTTGGTTACAATAATCAAGGGTTTAAACTTGCTGCATGAAGCATGAAATATGTAAAATTTGATTTTTTATATGATGATGAGAGATTAAACTCTATGTGTAATGGCAACAGCCTGCATGTTTGATGTAAATTAACTAAAAAAACGTGAGGATGGCGTTTGTATTGCTATCATCACGTTTAATTTTGGGCGATATTACAAATTATTATAGAAGGTTATTGCCTTTTGTTTGATTGTCTCAGTTGTCCATGGTTGCTGCGAAGATAAAATAGACTCATACGGAATTGTTGTAAAAGCTTTAGTTTCTTTTTTAACCGTCAATATTGCTTTGTTTTTAGTCCCCCATATACCCATTTCTGATCCATCAGACAATCTTGATCGTGTTGGTCCTTCTCGGTCGTGTGAAAGAGCATTTACGCCGCCCATTTCTAGAATTCTATGTACATTCTCCATAACTTTGTCCCTACTGTCTACGGGAATTTTTTTCAGCTCTGAGATTATTTTAGGCGTGTAATGAGAAATCAGGATTCCATCAAGAATTTTATCGTATTCTTCTCTATGTATAGAATCAGACGCATTTTCTGCTCGTAGTTCTTTGATTATGCCACCGTCCCAACCATTCTCATCTAATTTGCTTTTATATACATTGGCAATAACTTCGTTTGATGGTTTACTATTGATAAAATTATCATTATTACTATCACTTGGCGATTGACCAAACATCTTGTTAAACCATTTTCTTATGTTATTATCTTTACCATATATTGCTATTAGAGCAACTATTGCCACAGTTGCTATTACCAACGCTTTTCTCCCGCCCCACGCGCTAATGGTATTGGTTAATGATGCTGGTATTCGAATCTTTTGAAAAGTGTCTGTCACTCTACTGTATGCCCAGTTCATCGAGTTATAAATGCCAAAATTCATCCATCCAGCATTTGATGGTGTTGCTGCACAAAAATTAATAATTGATGAAAAACCTATGCAAAGTGCAATTGTGATAAAAAGTTTATTATATTTCATATTTTACCTTTAATGTGACTATATTTTTGAAATTAATGATTAAAGTATACATTATTTTCAAAAAAACAACAAAAAAAACAGATAGAAAATATTATTGCCAAAACTTACGCATTAATATCTCAAAAATGATGTTGAAAATACTCACCAACCCAATTTGTCAAATTCATCTTTATATACTAAATTAGAATTTAACAGCCCTTCATCATTTTCATTATTAAGCGCATATTTTAAATATTCATTATGCAAGTAATCAATATTTTTTTTTATAGATTCATTATCATTCCATGATCTACACTATGGCATGCTATTTCTGCAACCATATTTCCAGATGATATCTTACATTCATACATGCCAACATTATCACCAATTACAATACATTTGACAGGAACTGTGCCGTTTTTAGTGTATACCAATGTATCTGCGACAAACCCTTCTGATTGCGCTAGAGATATATACAACAAGCCAACTATACAGATAAAAATGGACAATTTTTGTTTCATACCAACTCTACTGATTAATTGATGAGTGATCATGCTCTTATTTATACATAAATTAGAAATCTGCAATCTCAATAGTAGGGTCATTCAATAAATCTGAGAGCGATTCTTTATTAGGATTAATTACTTTAAATTCCCAGGAAAGGAGATCTAATATTGATAATGTCACAAACCTACTAACAACACCTAGAAATAGAACTAAACTTAAAATGTTATTAGTTGTTATTATATATAAAAGAGAAGATGAAATTACTGTAAGAAAAAAAGCTGACGGAATCGAGAGCAATAGTAATTGATAATAATTTATAGATAGTATGTATACAATTATAATCATAATAGATTCTCATTCCAGGAAGAATAAACGATAAAGGTAATAATGAGATTAATCTCCTTAATAATTCCCTATAATTTCCATAATATTCAGGCTCAAAAGTAGGACTGATAAGGGTGCCAGTATGGTCTATAAAGTTTAATTTTTCTACAATATCTAAAAGACCGTTTGTATCTGCTACACTCGTCTCTAAACGATTATTTCTTTCTTGAACAAGAATAGATATATCATCCCATACAGGATTAACACAATATTTAAAATAAAAATTTAAAAATATATATTTTATTAGAGCATGCAATGGTTTTTGTATTGACTTTGACTAACTAATCACTAATGTTAATTATAGAATATAAGCATTATAAGTACAATAAATAATATAAATTTGGGAAATAAACTATATGCGCTATTTCAACACGGCAGGGCCGATCAATCCAAAAGATCATTATTA
>DATIEE010000019.1 GCA_035455925.1 Candidatus Babeliales bacterium | reverse complement strand
TTGCTATGGTAATGAGATGACCTGCACCATTGATCGCTAAATTACCCGTACCAGCAACCATAGTCACCGCACCGGTATTAGTTGCATTACCGATAGTTACCGCACCGTTACCGACCGTTGATAAGGCCGTAGGACCTGGATTAACAGTAAGAGATGTAAATAAACCAGCTCCACCAGAAATATCTTCCCATGATGCTGAATTACTAATTATAGAAGTTAAAACCCAAGCAGCATTAACAGCAACACCAGCTGCCGTAGTAGGTTGAATCCAGAGGGTGCCAAGTGGTGCCTTATCTGATGATGTAGGCGCTCTTTTTGCCACTATGGGTGATGGTGGCATTACTGGCAATGCTTCAGATAAGCCATAGGCTACTTTACTTCTTGTTTGACCTGCCATTACTTCTCCTAAAAAAAATTAAAATACATAAACAGCCTAGAAATAAGCATTTTTAGAAAGCAAGAGTATTTGACATTCATGTGGAAATGTGGAAGACTATACATATGAGGTAAGTTATGGCGAATAAAAAAACGCAGCGATTAAGCATAGATATGCCCATAGAATGGCATACTGAATTGAAAATTGTGGCCGCAAAATATAATGTCTCCATAAGGCAGATTATTAATACATTAGTATTGGAGAAATTAAATTTTGAAAGAACATTAGATGGCGAAATATCGAACGACCAAAAATTGTAGTAAATGCAATATAAGATTTACGCCAATGGCTAAATCTGGCGATAATATGTGCCATATTTGTTCTGGACTTGAAAATTGGTCAAAGTGGACGGCATGCAAGGTTTGCGCAAAGCGAAAAAAATATTTGCAAGAAATAAAAAAATGCGCAATTAAAGATATACATTGCCATGATAATAAAGATAATTGCATTCCATTCATAAGTAATTGCAAAGTTCATGCTAAGGATTGTTCGTATGATTGCCATGAGGAATGTGAATGCAAAATAGGAGAATCATGAATGACATATTATTGAATTTTATGATGGTCGGCACTGCATTATTACTTATTCTTTGTTGTTACTCTTTATATCGATTGTAAAGCAAAGTGCAGCAAGAAAGAGTAATAAACCGACATAAAAGGCTACAAGATAACCAAATGGGATAATCATAAACACCTCTGATTTTTAAGATAAGAGAAACAAACAAAACAAAACAAGGGACAATCATGAAACAAACAATTTTATTATCGTTATTATTAATCAATGCAGCATCAGCAAACTTCTTTTATTGCTCCAGGGGTGATTTTGCCAATTCATATGTTGGTACACAGTCGGGCAATACAACAGTTGTTACTGGGCCAAATGGGTATTTTGGCGTTGGTATTCAGGATAGTTACGGCAATTTTTGTTACAATGATTAACATTATACTTTAGGGACACAATGGAAAACAAAATTTGTTGGGTATGTGAACAATACAAAAACCCTTATCGCGATAATGATGGAACTAAAATTAATCCAGAAAATTTTATAACCATCCATTGGTTTGGGGAAGAAACTACTGATGATGCTCATGAAGAGTGTTGGAATAGGGAAAAATAATGGTTTCTATAATTTTAATTTGGTGTGGATATTTTTTAATAGCCTATTTTGTTGGATTGATTATCTGGTTGTTATTAATGGCAAGCGCTTATATTTTGACATCAATAATGGAAGCAATAAACAATCACTATAATGCTATTCTTCAATTATCCATTGAGGTGTGCCAGAAGGGATTGAAGGCTGTTCTGCGCCGAATATTTCAGGCATTTCTGATTTAAGTTTATTCAGGTTATGTGCAAATAACATGGGATCGTTACGAACGGTTGACGTGACGGCATCAAAATAATATTTGCGGGCTGCCGGATTTTTAGCAATACCACGAGCAAATCGTTCCGTTTCTCCAACTACATAGGAAGAAACATCAGTCGCTAGTTTGCCTAATGGAAGCCGGTCAAGACCTAATTTGCCAATATAATCAGTGCTTAATAGAGCCATATTTTTAAGTTCAGTAAGTTTATCGGCATTTTTTAAATGCTTATAAAAAGTTGGATTCTCTGCTGAATAG
Organism: Candidatus Babeliales bacterium; assembly: GCA_035455925.1. Taxonomy (NCBI): domain Bacteria; class Candidatus Babeliae; order Candidatus Babeliales; species Candidatus Babeliales bacterium. The sequence continues at coordinate 197 of DATIEE010000019.1, read as the reverse complement.
TGCGCAAAAAAATCGTTGATGCCGCGGGTTAGCGGTTCGATATAGGTTTTATTAACCGAATCTGAAAGACTTCTAGATTCTTCATAAAGTTTTTTTCTTAGATCCATCGCTTTTTTTGGGTCGATCTTTTTTTGACTTATATTTTCGCCAATGGTTTTAATGACATGATTTATTTTCTTGGCGGTTTTTCCACCAAC
>DATIEE010000018.1 GCA_035455925.1 Candidatus Babeliales bacterium | reverse complement strand
ATAAAGAATTATGTATTTAAAATAAAAATTTGTTAAATCGCTTTATTGCAATGAAAAGCATATTAAGCGCCTATATTTTTAATGAAATTTTGTAGTTCTCGTGCAAAATCAGGAAAAACACTTATCACTTCCAGAGCTTCTTTTTCCTCATAGGTATGAACAGTCATATTTCGTTTTTTAAGAAAATCAAAACATAATTCTGGATCTTTGATAAAACCTTCAAGTGCTGCCATGCGATATATTTCTCGTGGAGAATTTGCTATTTTACCATGTACTGCTAATAACCGCTTCATCATTTTCCAGGATAGTTCGAAACTGTATTCAAATGCCTGAATCGCGACAGCTTGTTTTTGTTCGGTTTCTAAGTTGTGTCGAAAAAGTTCAAATTTTTTAACAGTCTTTAAAAGAGGATTTATATTAATTGTATCAATTATCATAGTAGATATACCTTATTTTGATTGTATTTAGATATGTTTTTTTTCGTATCGTAGTCTAAACGATGTTAGATGCCAAGATTTTTAATGATTAATTTTTTAGATTATGCATATTGTTCTTCACAATTGTTATTATTTGTTTTATTCTATTGATGCAGTTACGTATTTATTACGTGTTTTTTGTTGATATAAAAAGTGTGGGGCCTATAGCTCAGTTGGTCAGAGCAGTCGGCTCATAACCGAAAGGTCCCAGGTTCAAATCCTGGTGGGCCCACCAAACATTAGAGCGCAGTAAGGAAATACATGAATCATCATCCATTCTTACAATTTATTAATCTTGTTGCTTTTGATCAAAAATTTAAATTTGTTGAAAATGAAAAAATTGCTGTTGAACTTGAAGTTTCTGCGATAAAAAAGCAGGAAGAAGAGGTTGCGCGAGTAATTGATGAAATGCGTCAGAACGTTTTTCAGCTTAAAAAGCAAGTTGATGAACAAGAGCTTGAAATGAAGGTTTTAGATCAAAAAGAAAAAGAAAAAAAACAACGTCTTGAAAATCTTTCTGATTATAAAGAATATCAAGCAATTCGATTGGAAATTGAGCTAATTCAACGCATGCAAGTTAATCAAGAACAGGTTGTATTAGATTCATGGAATCGGCTTGAAGGTGCTCAGCTTAGTTTGCAGAAAAAAATAGTTGAAAGTAATGAACGTATTAAGCAGCTGCAGAGTAGAGTGCAAGAGTTAGAAAAAAAAATTATCATGTTGAACTCTGATATTGCTGAAATGAAAAAGTTGCGAGAAGAAAAAAAAATTGGTGTACCAGCTGAGTGGTTAGAAAAATATATGATGATGCAAGCACGCGTGAAAGATCCTGTTGTTGAAATTGTTCATCAAAGCTGTGGAGCATGTTCACAAATGATTACAAGTCAGGAAATGGTACGGGTAAAACATGGTGCTCTTGTTCAGTGTCAAAAATGCTATCGTCTTTTATATTCATCAGAAATTATGAAAAAAAACGCTTCTTGAACGGAGAGCTATGTCTATTAAGCAGCTTAATTTTTTTACTAATACTATGGCAGAATTAGAGACAAAGCAGGTATCAATGTGGAAAATGTTTGTAGATGGTGCTTCTCGCAATAACCCGGGACCTTCTGGTGCAGGTATTTATATTGAAAAAGATGGTATTTTAGAAATTAAAGAAGGTTATTACTTAGGTATAAAAACCAACAATCAGGCTGAGTATTTGGCTTTATTATTGGGTTTTTTTATACTGGTCGAGCATATCAATCGTGGAGACACTATACAGATTGTTTCTGATTCGCAATTGCTTGTACGTCAGCTTATGGGTGTTTATAGGGTTAAGCAGCCTCACTTACAACCTTTACATAGTATATGTAAGGAAATGATGTGCCAATTAGGGGCAAGCATTGTTCATGTTTTGCGTCATGAAAATAGTGAGGCAGATGCAATGGCAAATTATGGCGTTGATGGTAAAGTATTTCCTCCTAAACATTATATTGCGTTATTAAAACATCATGGCATTCTCTTATAAATTCATTATTTTTTTTATTTTTATGCATAGTAACATTAATGCTCATCGGTGGCCATGGGTAGTTACCCCATCAACTTCATCTATCGTGTCATTTAATAAAAAATTAGTTATACGATCGCATTCATATCTCTGCAAATCAATAATATCTGCAAGAATAAACTATTTATTTCCTGGCGAGATTAATTTTAAGAGTGTATCTCAACAAAAAAATATTAGTAAAAAACATTCAATATCTGTACGTGTGTTACTTGCTGAGTGCGATAGTGTATCATCAGCGCAATGGTTTTTTAATTCTTCTGATGGTTTTATTGTACAATTTAGCAATGGTAATGATGGAGTTGTGAAAAAAAAAATTAAAATAAAAGAATGTACCATTTCAGTCAAACGGGGTTGTTTGTTTTATAACGGTAAGCGCTTAAAAGCCGCGATTCATTTGCGCCCTATATCGGCTCATGGTGCTTGTAATGGTACCTTATATGATGGTGACTTTTTAATTATACCTTATAAAAGTACTGTGCTATGTATTAATAAAGTTGATTTAGAAGATTATATTACAGCTGTTTTAAAGACAGAAAGTTGGCCAGGGTGGCCATTAGAGGTAAATAAGGTATTTGCAGTTGCATGTCGTAGTTATGTTATGTTTAAGATTTTAGAAGCGTATCGTAGCAGTCGGCCTTTTCATGTAAAAAACACTAATGTACATCAAACGTATCAGGGTAGACATGAGTTACCTGTATTAAGAGCGGCGGTTGAACAAACAAGAGGTATAGTGCTTGGTTTTAATGGTAAACCTATTTTAGCTATGTTTGATTGTTGTTGTGGCGGTATTATTCCAGCACACATTGATGATTTTGATTTCTCTAAAGCTCCGTATCTTGCGCGAACTTATGCATGCACATATTGTAAAGAATTTGCATTATATTCTTGGCAAGTATTATATGAATACGCTGTATTTGAACAGCTTATAAAACAGCAGCAGGACAATTTTACAAAATTGCATGAAGTTTGTATAACAAAAAGAGATCGAGCAGGCTTGGTAACTGAGGTACGATTTGACGGTCCAAAATATAATGTAGCTATTTCAGGTAAAAAATTATATTCGATGCTTAAAGAGGTTAAAAGTTTTTATTTTGATGTTAGCAAAAAGGCCGGTAAAGTAATTTTTACGGGGCGTGGTTTTGGGCATCATATTGGGTTGTGTCAGTGGGGTGCTTTTAGGCAGGTCCTTAATGGAAGTGATTTTAGATCTATTCTTCGATTTTATTATCCCGGTGTTTATTTTATGCGTCTAAGAGGATAATTTAGCAATTTTTGTTGTTTAATTTTATATATTTTTTTAATTTTATTTACAAAGAGAATATTTTTTTGCTATGATCATACGTAAATAATATGATATGTTTGGCAATTAGGTTTAAACTAAAGGATAATGTATGAAATTTGTAAATAAGATATTGTTTGTCGGTAAGATTTTTTTTGTTTTTGTAATAGTGCAATCATATGTTTTTGCTAGAGATCCCCAGAAAGAATTAATGAGTAAAGATACAGATTTGAAGCTTTCATCTGATGATAAGCTTGTACGTGAAACTAATAAATTACAAAAAGCAACTGTTACTGTTGAAAAAATTAAAAATGACGCGACAACAATTAAAGATGCAGCAAAAGAAAACTTTGATAAAGGTAAAATTACACGTGCACAATTTGCAAAAATAATTGGAGAACAGGATTATATTATTCATCAAGCTGATAAGAAATTAGCACAATTAATAGACAATTCAATTAAAAAATTTGAGAAAATTGATGCAGAAGAAGGTTATTTGACGCAGATTTTAGCTCCCTTTAGGTCTGGTTATGGGTATACGCAAGAAGAAAAAGATAGAGCAAGATCTGTTATTAGTGAGTTAAAAAAACAACAATTGGAAATTAATCGTGCATATACAGAGGAAATAAAAAATATTTTTCAAAAAGATAAAAGAGATTTGTTTAAAAATAATTACGACAATCTTATGAAGGAATTTTAAAAAGAAATATATCAGCA
>DATIEE010000017.1 GCA_035455925.1 Candidatus Babeliales bacterium | reverse complement strand
ATTGGCGATGTCACCGGAACGCAGGGTGCAACAATTGTAAGTTCTGTTGGTGGACAAACTGCTGCAAATATTGCTGCAGCAACTGTGCTTGCAAATGCAGCAACAAGTACAAATTCTGCAAATACTATTGTTAAGCGTGATACTTCAGGAAATTTCTTAGCCGGTACAATAACTGCTAATTTAACAGGAGCAGCATCATTAAATGTGCTAAAAGCTGGCGACACTATGACAGGAACGCTTATTATTCCAGCAGGTACTGCAGCTGCTCCATCAATTCAATTTACTGGTAGTACCAATACAGGATTATCGTCTGCAACAGCCAACACACTTTCATTTGATACTAATGGTGTTGAGCGCATGAATATTAGCGCAACAGGAAATGTTACAATTAATGGGCTGAATACTCTTGGAATTGTACACAATAATATAGGAGGATTGCTTACAACATCATTAATTGTGAATGCGGATGTTGATCCAGCTGCTGCAATTATTGATACTAAATTAGCTACTATTAGTACTACAGGTAAAGTTGCTAACTCGGCAACAACTGCAACAAATGCTAATACGGTAAACGCTATTGTTGCTCGTGATGCTTCCGGAAATTTCTTAGCCGGTACAATAACTGCTAATTTAACAGGAGCAGCATCATTGAATGTGCTAAAATCTGGTGACACTATGACAGGAATACTCGTTCTTCCAGCAGGTACATCGGCAATCCCTTCAATTCAATTTATTGAAGGCACTAACACAGGATTATCGTCTGCAACGGCCAACACACTTTCATTTGATACTAATGGTACAGAGCGCATGAATATTGGTGTCACAGGAAACATTACAATTAATGGATTAACTAGTTTAGGTATTGTACATAATAGTGCTGCAGGGCTACTCTCAACTTCGTTAATTGTAAATGCTGATATTGATCCAACTGCTGCAGTTGCTGATACTAAACTAGCAACAATTACAACTACAGGTAAAGTTGCTAACTCGGCAACAACTGCAACCAACGCTAACACGATAAATGCTATTGTTGCTCGTGATGCTTCTGGTAATTTTTCAGCAGGAACGATTAGTATTACGGATGGAGTTTACAATGGAAATATTATTTTGAACACAGATCCAAGTAGTTCTACTGCGGGTAATATTTTAAAAGGTGCGAATAGGTTTATACATAATTTTGGTACGAATAATACATTTGTTGGATTAGACGCAGGTAATTTTACGATGACTGGTACGGGTTTTAATGTTGGCATTGGAAATAATGCATTGTTAGCAAATACAACAGGGAATCAAAATACTGCACTAGGAGTAAATACGTTAGCAAGTAATACAACAGGAGTTACTAATATTGCAATTGGCGTTAATGCATTAACCACAAATACATTTGGAGGTGCCAATATAGCAATTGGCGTTAGCGCATTAACAGTAAACATAAGCGGAGGCCTTAATACTGCTATTGGACATAATACAATGAGCAATAATACTACAGGATCACAAAATACAAGTATCGGTCACAACACTCTTACTGCAAATACAACTGGAATCCATCATGTTGCAGTGGGAGTTAATGCATTACTTGCCAATACAACAGGCATTGATAATACTGCGATTGGTTATAATACGCTTAGCGCTTGTACAATGGGAAGTAATAATATTGCAATAGGTTCAGGATCTGGCGCTATAGTAACAACAGGAACTGGCAATATTTATATTAATTCTATAGCCAGTTCGGCAACTGAGACTAATACGATACGTATTGGAACAAATCAAACTAATTGTTTTATTCAAGGTATTAATGGGGTAACATCTCCTTCCTCAACAGCCGTTCGTATCAACGCAGCTGGTTTACTTGGGACTGTTAATTCATCAAGAAGATTTAAACACGATATACAAAATATTGATGATAAATCAAATGATATATTTCAATTACGCCCCGTAACTTTTATATACAATAATGATGAAACAGAATCTTTACAATATGGCCTTATAGCTGAAGAAGTGGAGGAGATATTTCCTACAATTGTTATCAAAGATTCGCAAGGTTTACCCGTTACGATACAGTATGATGTTTTACCTATTTTGTTATTGAATGAAATAAAAAAACAACAAATAACTATAGAAAAACTTAACGAAGAAACCTTCAAACGTGATGCACTTATACAGAATCTTCTCGAACGTATTTCTGCTTTAGAAATGAAAATAAAAACAGTTTAAAAATGAATTTGATTTTACTTAATCAATATGTTAAAAAAAATATGAGTTGTAGTTGAATATGTTTTATTTTAAAAGAAGGATAGTCGATGAAGCCAAAAATATTTTCTGGTTACACGTCTTATATATTATATCTTACTTTTTTAGGTGCAATTTCACCTTTATCAGCTGATGAACAATCAGAATCTCAAATCCATTTGTCGGAAGTAGAATTACAAGAAATATTTAACAACCCAAGACGTTCTTATATTTATGTTGGAAAAGAAGCTAGTGATATTGCACAAGTGATTACAGAGATAAGTAAACTTGATACTAATGAAAACTCTTTAGTACATGGATTAGCAAAGCATATCGAACAAGGCTTTTCTATAGGTAATTATGATGCAGTTGCACAAGCTTTAGAAGAAGCAGAAGTTGTTTTACACGACAATGCTAAGAAATTAGATAGCGATAAGTCACTTAGCCTAACAAGATCGTTAAATATAATAATTGAACAAGTGATAGAAGAAAAATTAAATCTTGATGCCGAATCATTGTCATTTCTTAAAAATTCCGTTGATACAACACAACAAGATGCAACACGTTGTGGGTTAAGATTATTAGTTATTAAAGAAAAAATGGATGTTCTTGGTAAAGCTAAATTTTTTAATGATGTAGTTTTCAAAGATGATGTAAAATTTGAAGATAAAGTTAAATTTGAAGAAGACGTAAAATTCAAAGAAAATGTTATTATTGAAGGTGACTTATCAGTAACTGATGGAGTAGTTATTGGAGGTACTTTATCAGTAACTAATGAAGTAATTGGCTGCGACCTAACGGTTGGTTGTAATATTTCTATGAATGATTCCATCAGCGCTGATGTTGGTAATGTTATTAAAGCAGGCGATCGATTCATTCATAATTTTGGTGGATCACAAAATACATTTGTGGGAAAAGACGCTGGTAATTTTACTATGACTGCCGATTCTAATACAGGCATTGGTAGTTCAACATTATTTTCTAACACTACTGGTGTTCAAAATACTGCACTAGGAACAGATGCTTTATTTAGCAATACAACAGGAACGACTAACGTTGCTGTTGGATTTAATGCATTAGGCAGTAATACATTTGGTGGAGCTAACGTAGCAGTTGGTGTTAATACTTTAGGACTTAATACAAGTGGAGGTCTTAATACTGCAGTTGGCCATACTGCTTTGGCTAACAATACTACTGGATCACAAAATACCGCTACAGGTCATAATGCTCTTACTGCAAACACAATAGGAACAGAGAATGTTGCAGATGGCGTTAATGCATTAATGTCAAACATTAGTGGAATACGAAATACTGCCACAGGTACATCAGCATTACCAACAGTAACAACAGGAAATACAAATATAGGAATTGGATTTACTTCAGGAAATGGACTGACAACTGGTAGCGGAAATATTTACATTAATGCTGTTGCAGGATCCCCAACAGAAAGCGCAACAATACGAATTGGTACCGCTCAAACAAGCACTTTCATTGCTGGCATACGCGGTGTTACAACCGGAATTGCTGATGCAGTAACAGTTCTTATAGATTCAGCAGGTCAACTTGGTACAATTTCATCTTCACGAACAGTTAAACATAACATAGAAAATATGAATGATGATTCATCAAAAATCTATCAACTTCGCCCAGTAAGTTTCGTTTACAATGGTGATACAACAAACAAAAAACAGTACGGCTTGATTGCTGAAGAAGTTAATACAGTTTTTCCTGAAATTGTTGTTAAAAATCAGCAAGGTGAACCAGAAACTGTTCAATATCATGCATTACTAATACCACTTTTAAATGAACTGAAAAAATTAGCTGCACGTGTAGTAGTTTTGGAAGAACGTTTATAATAAAATAGCTAGATTGAAGAAAAAAGCTCCGCAAACCATGCGGAGCTTTTTTCTTCAATCTATATTAAGATGAAACCAGATATTTTGTACAATAATTGGAAAAATAACTGCTATGCGATTTTTCTATTGTTTATTTTATTTTTTACTTTTATATGCATTTATAATGAATGCAACCAATTATATTTATCCTGTTGCATCTCTTAATAATGGGGTAATAATTTTATATATTTATCAACAATCTACAACCTGCATAGAATTATTTGAATGGAACACCATCACTAACACTATAGAACAAATTTTGTGGTCATTATTTAATCCTGCAGGATTACAATTACTTCCTAATAATGTAGGTTTTAGCTTTATTGATAATGGACGCTTGCGTGTTAAATTATTTCATAAAAGAGCTCCAAAAGCAATTGATTTTGATGAACCTCTTTTTCATATTAATTCCCTTCAATGGATTAATGAACATATGTGCTATTGTAGCGCACAAAATAATGATCGTTTTTCAATTTTTGAGTTATATGACAATGGAGTAATAAAATGTTTGATAACAGAACATGACAAGGATTTTATGTATCCTCAAAAAATTAATACACAAATTTTTTACATTGAACGGTACAAAAAAGAAGATTCTTACTTTTATTATCATATCATGCAAATGGATTATCCTAGTAAAAAAATGAAAATGAATGATACTTCACAAGCTACCGTAGTTGCTAGTTTTAAGAATAAGCCAATTATTTTTTTAACCATGGAATCAGAACAAAAAGGATTTGTGCTAGAACATATGGATACAATAGAAGATAATTCTGACGTAATGTTGTTTTATTATCATTGTATTATAAAAAAGGATAATGTTTGGCAAACAAAATATTTATTTTCCTTTGAAATTCCTACTTATTTATTATTACATGGTGAGCAATCTTTGTATGAATCAATTCTGCCGTTGTTGCCAAGAATTATTAATAATAAAATCTATTTTGTTGATTGCAGTGAAAATAAAAATTATAACCTTACCCCTTATTATTATGATTTAACAACCGAACAGCGCAATAAAGTTATAGTTCCAGAGCAAAAAGGACATTATTTTGTTCCCATGCTATGCGGAAAAAAAATGTACTGTGGTGGAACAAAGATAAATTCTACTGAACCGCTTTTTATATGTAACAATTTTAATTAAGAAATAATAATTACAGAAAACATTTGGCGTACATAAGGAATTTTATTACGCATAAGACATAAAAATAAAAGCATCATTGAAGTAATACTACCGCCTATAATCCAAGTTTTTACATCATACAACCACCACGTTTTGTCATCTCTCAGAGATTTTGCGTCATAATCTTTTAAAATTGGAAAACGTCCTAAAAAATCTTTTTGAATATTTTTTTCTAATTTTTCCATGTGATCGCTCATGTCAATACATACATGAATCAATTTTGCCTTATAAGCTATAGAAAATTTTGAATCAAAAAATACATAAAAGTGGTATGATTTATTGAAATTTAATATAAGGATTTATAGTGTCAGTACTTGTTGTAAAAAATCTTACCAAATCGTTTTCTTCAGGATGTTGGCCATTTACCACATCTTCAACATATACTGCAGTCCATGAGGTTTCTTTTAATCTAAAAAAAAGGTGAAATTATTGGTTTTCTCGGGCCAAACGGTGCAGGAAAAACAACGACGATTCAAATGCTTTTAGGGACTTTAACGCCGAGTAGTGGATTAATTAGTTATTTTGGAGTTAATTTTGCAGATTATCGTATTGTTGCGCTCAAAAAAATTGGCTATGCAAGTGGATATGATATGTTGCCTAAACGATTAACAGTAATTGAAAATCTTAATATCATAGGGAATATTTATGGTATTGCTAAGTTACATCGAATGCATCAGATTGAAAAGTTATTAAAAACTTTTGGAATGTGGCATATGCGGGATCGACAAATTGGATCTCTTTCTGCTGGTCAGGTAACACGTGTTATGCTTGTCAAAGCTTTTATCTCAAATCCAGAAATTGTATTACTTGATGAACCGACAGCTTCTCTTGATCCAGATGTTGCATATGAAGTGCGTCAATTTATTTTGGCACAACGTAAAGAACGCGAAATATCTGTTTTGATTACTTCACATAATATGGGCGAAGTATCTGAACTTTGTGATCGTGTGCTTGTGCTTAAAAACGGAAGCATTATTGCTAATAATACACCAGACCAACTTGCACAGTTAACATCAAATATCCGTGTTAATTTAACCATTGTGACTGATCTAAAACATGCTATAGAATATGTTCATCAATTGCAACTGAGATATAGTGTACAAGCAAATAATTTAACCATTGAACTTGACGAACATGCCATTGCATCATTTCTGGCAAATTTGGGTGATCGTAAAATTATCTATTCACATATCTCTATTGATAGACCAACACTTGAAGATTATTTTTTAAGCATTGCAAAATAAGAAGGACTTTTATGTTTTCATGCACATCAATTTGGGCAGTAGTATTGCGTTATATGCTTATGCTGAGACATGACCTTAATTTTGTCTTAGGTACACTGTATTGGCCTTTGCTTGATATCGTAACATGGGGATTTCTGGGATCATGGATTGCGCAGTCTCAAGCTGTAGAATTCCATAATTACGAATCGGTTGCATTACTTGGTATTCTTTTATGGCAAGTAGTTGGTCGAGGTTGTAATATTATATGTTTAACATTTTGCGAAGAATTATGGGCAAACAATATAGTTAATTTGTTTTCATTACCGCTGCGAATAGGCGAATGGATGTGTGGTATAGTGCTTTTTAATGCAATAATGATGTTCATCATGAGTCTCATTTGTATGTTGATTGTATCACTCTTATACAATATATCAATATGGTATATAGTATCAACATTTCTCATATTCCTACCGCCACTCTTTTTTTCCAGTATTTGGATTGGATTTACGTGTCTAAGTATTGTGGCGACATTAGGTAGACGTGCAGCAGAACTTGGATTTGCTCTTGCATGGTTATTATTACCATTTAGTGGAGCATACTATCCAATTGAAATATTACCTTTTTGGGGCCAAATTATAAGCAATTATTTACCTATGAGCTATATATTTCAAGGTATGCGGAAATATGTGATATATCAACAAGATCCAACCATCTATTTAATTAAGGGATATGTATTGAGCATCTGTTATGCAATAAGTGCGGTTATATTTTTTATTTATTGTTTTAATCGCAGTAAACAAAAAGGGTTAGCTCGATTAATGCATTAAAAAATATGAAATCAAATAAGAGTATTATTTGTAATTATTTTTTCGCATATAAGAAATTTTAACAATAAAATCATTATCGAAACAACACTAACCCATTTTGTTATAAAAGATCTAATATTATATAACCACGGTGTTTCATTATTGTTTTTTAAAATAAGAGATCTTACATCATGTGTTTTTAAAATTGGGTAACGTTTTATCAGATCATTATTTAGGTTGGATCCAACATTTTTCTTTTCAACTAAAACTAATGGAGAACAACCATCCTTAGCAAAAATTATATCTCTTATATCTTCAGGAATTTCCATAGCTTTTTGATAATCTTCCAGTGATAATTTTGTATTAATAACTCCATGAGGAGTAAGTTGATAAAGTCCCACAGTTTCTTCTTGATCGGTTGCGATCGGCTTATTGTCAGAATTTATCTGATAATGATTGTAAAGAACCTCAAGTCCTTTAGTATTTCTTTGAGAGTAAAGCATTATATTAACAAAAAAATAACGCTTTTGCTCTTCTATGTAATTACGTACTACGTGAGACCACTTTTTAATGTTAGCATCAAATTTATCATGATCATTGTTGTAATTATTTAATGCATTACTAAGCGGTAAGCAACCAAATTCAATTCCTAATTTATTATATCTATTATCTCCAGTAATTAATTTTTTATGTTGAAGAGGTATTACTGACAAATCACACATTCCCATTAAAGAAACATTTGTTATAGAAAGAAGAATAAAAAAATTGTACCGTAGCATATCATACACCTTTTAAATCTAATATAATTATAGAAATACTGTTAATTAGCATAATGCAATATGCATACATTAACAATTAATATATATTAAATAATATATTTTTAATTTTTTAAAATAAATTCTTTTAATTGCTTGACCATAAACCACACAACGTTACAGCCAATGCATCAGTGACATCTTCTTTTTTAGGCACTTCCATTCCAGGAAATAATTGTAAAACGACACGCGCAACCTGATCTTTTGTTGCACCACCAAAACCAGTAACCGATTGCTTTACTTCACATGGTGCAAATTCTTGTAGTGTTGTTTTGTGTTGATGAGCCAGAAGATACAGTATGCCACGCAAATAACCAAGTTTAAGAAAGTTTTGAGCGTTTTTACCTAAAAATGGAGTTTCAAGTGCAATTACTGTAACGCCCCATGTCTTAACTTTTTCATCAAAAAATTGATGAAAAATACCAACTCTTTCAACAAGGCTATCAGATGATGACATGGTAAGATGACCATAATCAAGAAGAAGGGCTTGTCGTCCTTCTTTCTTTAAAATACCAAATCCTGCATATCTAAAGCCTGGATCAATGCCAAGAATTACCACTTTTTCCCTTTTTTATACTATAAATCTACCATTAAAGAAGCATCAACTAAATTAGGAAAATTTTTATTATTAAAAATGTTATTTTTTAGATATAACTATAGAATTTTTTTGAAACATTGCATGCTCTCTACCAGTAAATAAAGCAGTGAATCCTTGATACAATAACCCTCCAATAACTAACGCAGTAAAAGCACTCAAAATGACTTCATCTTTTTTAGAAAAAAATCTACTTTTCATCATCGCCCCTTCCCATAACATTGCAGATTGTATAGTGTATAGCATTGAAAAAAAATCAAAAAACTTTTACTTATTAGAAATCAGTACTATCCTCAAATTTAGTTATTTCTCTGATGAAATTCATATGTACTGTTCCTGTTGGTCCGTTACGTTGTTTTCCTATAATTAACTCTGCTGATGCAGGATTTTCCGTTTCTTGGTTATATACAACATCGCGATATAAAAACATAATTAAATCCGCATCTTGTTCAATAGCTCCTGATTCGCGTAAATCTGAAAGCATTGGACGCTTATCCATACGACTATCAACAGCTCGTGATAATTGTGATAATGCAATTATTGGAATGTTGAGCTCCTTAGCTAATGCTTTTAATGATCGCGAAATATCAGAAACTTCTTGATGACGATTTTCATGTTTTTTACTAGAATGTAATAATTGTAAATAATCAACTATTAAAATATCTAATCCTTCGGCCTTTAATTTACGTGCTTTTGCTCGTAAATCCATAATAGTAAGCATAGCAGTATCATCGATAAATATTTTCATTTCTGCTAACTGTGCTGCAACATTAGTTAAATCGATCCATTCATCTGATGTAATAGTTGCATTTCTGATATTATGATGCCCAATACCTGACTCAGCCGACAAAATACGTAAGGTAAGTTGTTCAGCCGACATTTCAAGTGAAAAAACTCCTGTTTTAAAACCATTGCGAGCTGCCGTAAGCGCCATACTCATAGCTAATGCTGTTTTTCCCATTGATGGCCGGGCTGCAAGCACAATAAAATCACTATTCTGAAAGCCAGATGTCATTTGGTCAAGATGTAAAAAACCTGATGGAATTCCTGTGATTCCTTTTGTATGGCTTTTAATATCAGAAAGATGTTGAAATGTTTTTTTTAGCCAAATATCGAGTTGTATAAAGCTATTACTAGATCGTTTATTGGAAATATTAAAAATAATTTTTTCTGCATCATCAAGAACAGCATCAATTGAATTTTGATCTTGGGTATAGCAATTAGTGATAATTGTTGCAGCAGAATTAATCAATTGCCGTAATATCGATTTTTCTTTAATAATAGTTGCATGCTGAACAATCAAGCCGACCGAAGGTATGTCTTCTTGTAATGTGACAAGATAAATAATACCACCAATAGCATCGAGTTGATTTTTTTTTGTTAATTCATCTTGTAAGGTAACAATGTCAATACGTTTATGCTTTTGACCTAAATCAATAATTGCTTGATAAATAATTTTATGAGCAGAATTATAAAAATCATCAGGTAGAATAATTTCTGATATAGTACTAATGTATTCATCATTTAATAATAATGCTCCAAGTACAGCTCGTTCTGCATCACCATGCGCAGGAAGTGTTTTACCCAATATGGTTTCAACAGCGGGTTGTTTAGGAGCAATAGCACTATGTTGATAATTTTTATTCATATAGACTTTTATTCAGCTATAATTGTTACGGTTACAGCTGACTTTAGTTTGCTCGTTAATTTAATAATTACTTTAAAAGATCCTTTTGATTTGAGCGATTTATCAAATTCTACTTGACTTTTGGTAATACAAATGCCCTTTTCTGCTAAAGCATCAACTATTTCTGATGCATTAATAGACCCATATAGCTGGCCGTTGTCGTGCATTTTGCGTTTTAAAGTCACTGCAATAGTGCTTAATTTCTCTGCAAGCATAGATGTTTGAGACGCTACTACTTCCTTACGATTTTCAACTTTACGAATTTTAGAAAGATATTGGCCTTTATTATGAGATGTAATTTCTATTGCTAATCCCTGCGGAATAAGAAAATTACGCGCAAAACCATCACCGACTTTGATAATTTCTCCAGCTAGTCCTATTTTTTCGATATCTTGACGTAGATATACTTCCATATGATTCTCCTTTTGACAGTCAATTATATTTTTTGCCTATACATCAACATTTTTAGTATAACTCAAAAAAAATAACTTGAAAATAAACGATTTTAATTAAATTAAGAAGAAGTGCTTACTTTGAAGCCGTTTGTTCATACATTTCTCGTTCTCGTGCCAACAACATAAAAAAAGAACTTGTACGTATGACCGCGTGCATAAGAATAAGAGCAATAGTCATTATGATAATAATGGTTAATATTATCGATCCAGTCTGTGGTGCGGGATAATTTTTCATTAACATCCTTATGTGAGATATGCATAGCAGATAATGGGTTTCTTTGGATCAGCCATAGGCGTCATGATTAATTCTATTCCTATAGCTTTATTATTGTTGTCTCTTGTAAAATTAAAAGATGATTTTAAAAGTTCTGTAGCAACAATACTTGTAATCTTGTTTTTCCATTTTTGATCATATATTCCTTCTATTCTTACCAAACAATTATCATAGAAACACCATCCAATATCATGCTTATCATCTATTTTCCAAATAATCTTTTGACTGTTCATTACCTTCCAACTATTATTTAATTTCCTCATTGCCCGTATATCTCGTATAAATAGATCAGATGCAATATGCAAAGCAATGATTGATTGGCATTTACGCATTGCTGAAATAGACGGAATAATAAGTGATAATATACTATGGCAAGAAAACAATATGATCATACTAAAAAGCGTTAAATATAATAAAAACGATAAAAGAGAGAAGCCTTTTTTATAATACATAGTATTTATTTCTTTTGATTTATATTATTTTTTTCACTCTCATTGCGTGTAAAAGAAAAAAACTCAATGCGTTTTAATGCTTTCTGTTGCGTGATTTTAACTTCAATTATATAATGAGTTATGAGTAGGATTAAAAAAGTTGATAATAACAATCCAAACATTAACTCAATGAGGAGAAATCCATTTTTAAGCTTCATTAATCGATATACCTTTATAAAAACAATAGTTTTGAATTAAAAAGTTATGTAAACTATACCGATAAAGTAAAAATTGACGCAATAGATCAATTATATTAAATAATATAAAAGCAAAAGGTATTTATTATGACGTATCGTATTATTTTTTTTCAGTTAATAATGAGCATGTTTTTTGTTGTTATATCTTCTCCGGTAATAGCTCAACAGTTTCCTAGTGGAATGCCTTCAATGCAAGAAATAGAGGAAATAAATAAAACGGTAGAAGAATATATGTCTAGCCTCTCACCCGAAGAACTGACTGAGTTTAATCGTCAGGTCGAAATAATGACGCAAACATTTGAAAATATGAATGAAGATGAATTTGAGAAGTTCTTAACTGAAATGTTTAACGAAGACCAAATGATGGAATCTGCTCCTTTTGACATTAGTCCACCGCCAGCGCCAGAAGTAGCGGTTGAAGTTGTTTTGAATGCAGAGGATAAGAAAAAAGTTGAAACAGCTTTAACGATACTTCATGACATTGTTACGCAATCTAATTTATTCATGGTTATTGTTAATAGTTCTGTTGATCTACCAGATCGTATAAATCGATGGGGTACCAAAGGAGACATACCCAATTGGCCAGTGGGATCAAGTTGGAATACATTAAAAGTAGAACTTGAAACATTCCTTCAAAAATTACATAAAGCTGAAGATCAAGATATTGTCACTAAAAAATATAAATATCTTTTTGATTTGATTGCTGATGAAGCACTTTATAATAATTTAATCCAGTTGCAAACAGAACTTAAATCCTTATTGCCTGCAATTAATATTCCTGAATTTAATATTCAAAAATTAAGTACTTCATCGAAAACAGCAATAAAAAATATTCTTAAAAAATATACCGAAGCTTTCTATTTACTTGGAATACCGAAATCTCTTGATGCTCTTTTTGAAAAATATGCACCAGAAGAAGAAAAAATACGCCTTGCAGAAGAAAGTGCTACAAAGAAAGCTATTGAAGCTGCAAAAATACCACGCAACCCTGTCTCTCCAACTGAAGCTGGTTTTGAATCAGAGTCAGGATATGATTCAAGTTATAGTTATGGTGGCGGCTATGGGGGATCGGATTATAGTAGTTATTCTCCTTATGATTATTCATCTGATTATGGCTATTCTCCTAGTTACGGTAATTCATATGGCTCTGATTCCTCCAGCGCTAGTGTAGGAAAATCAAGCGGCGGCAATCGTGGAGGTAGTAATGGGTCAGCGAGTGGTTACCGCAATCAATCTGATGGAGAATCAAAAGAAGATAAAAAAGAAGTTGAAAAAGAAAAAAATAAGCAATTTACTCCTAATATAAAAATCGAACGAGCTATTGCTGATATTGCAACTGGTTTTAAAGATATTAAAACAGCTATGAATGATGAGGAAAATAACCCAACAAATCTTGGAAAGCTTGCTGCAACCATTATAAAAAATGATATTGATGTTGTTTTAGCTGGTTCCACCTTGCCAAATATAGTAGATAAGAGAATCATTGCTATGAATGATGCTATAGAAACAATTGATAAGGAAAAGCTTACAAGCAATGATTTAAGACATTATCAACAAGAATTACGCAATTTGGTTGATAAGAATAAAATATATCTTGAAACATTGGATAGTAATATTAGTGTTTTTGAACACAAAACAGCAGAAGAAATTGAAAAAGCAAAAAAAACAGCTAAAAAAGATGAAGAGAAAACAACAACTGATATCTCAGAACTTACACCAGAAAAACGATGGGCATATTTTGATGGTTCTGAAGAAGATCTTCCTGCAGGCGATGCAACTACTAAGCTAAAGGAAACAATCACTTCTCGATCATCTTTATTTTCAATTAAAAAGAATATTGATAATTTTTTTGATAAGACAAAAAAATTATTAGAGAAAAAAAGTGAAATTCCTGTTGTGCAAAAAAAGAAACAAGAAGTAAAATCTTCCGAATAATACATTTTTTTATTACAAGGAAAAGGACATGTAGATATATGTCCTTTTCCTATTTAGCACCTAATTTTATGCAATTTTATTTTTCACAAGAACGCAAACAATAAATTTTATACACAAAAATAGTAAGAAAAAATATGAAATATAATCAACTTCTTTTCATTATAATTTGTTTTTCAATAACAACCCTATCTGATGCAATGGATAGTAAAAATAATTCTTTAGATAAATTTCTTGAAATAACTACAGTGGAAAACCCATGGCGTGCGAAATATATCACAAACAAAACTATTGTTATTGTTGGTGATCGTGGGAATGATTATGGATGTACTTTTATAGATCTAAAAAAAGAAAAGATACAACATATAAGTAGTTTTTGGGATGATTTTAGATATGTATCGATTGCATGTTTACAAATTCATAATAAAAAAATAATTAATTCGCACGGTAAAATACTAACAATATATGATGCGCAAACAGGTACGAAAGAGCAATTTGTAGAAAGACAAAAATCTATTAGAGCGTTTGCGTGTGATTCATCTGATAATCTTTTTCTCTGTTACGGTGAAGGAAATAAAGGCATAATAACAAAGTATAATTATATAACAAAAGATACAATAGATATTTCTATTTCTCGTAGTTTTTGCGATATTATGT
>DATIEE010000016.1 GCA_035455925.1 Candidatus Babeliales bacterium | reverse complement strand
ATGCTGAAGGTCAAATAACATATATTAATCAACAAGGTTGGAATAATGAAACAAAAATATTTATCTTGCAACTTTTATGGTGGAATACTTTTCAAGATAAGCTTGATAATAAAAAAGATGAAAGACAGTTTTTTAGAGATTGTAAAGAAGAAAAAAGTATTGATGATATAAGTATTATTAAAGAAAAATATGAAAAAGAACGCGAGGGTTTTGAAGAACAAAGAAAAACTTTTTCTAATGCATTGAGAGATATGGAAAGTTGTTCTCCTTCCATTATTGATAATGGAAATCAATGTCGATTTCTAAAAATTATTTATAAATTAGAAGATCTTCCGCAGAATATTAATTTAGAATTAAAAAATATTATAAATAAAACATTTAATGAAAATACTTTTAATATTGCAAAAGATAACTATTTTGAAACAGTCAAATTAATAAAAAAGAAGCAAAAAGATAAAGAAATTATTTCTTTAAAAGAGTTACAAAGTTATAAACAGGTTTATAAAATATATTTGAATATTATACCTGAAACTAATAAAGAATTAAGAGCTGAAGTTCAAAAAAATTTTAATAAGAATAAACTTGTCTGTAAAAAAATAATAGAAGAAAACCTAAGGAAAACAGTTAAAATTATACAAGATAAAGAATGTCACGTAGATGATATTGATGAAGTTTTATCGAAATTAAATAAATACAAAATGGGGTTAGAAGCATATATTTTTCTGAAAAATGAGCTAACGACTGAAAAAGGAAAAGAGACAGAAAAACAATATGAAGAAACCCTTGAACTGATTTCTAAAAAAATAGATTCTCTTAATGAAATAAAAAATATATCAGCAAACAAAGATGATGCAACAGCGGTTGAGTTAATTGAAAATGCCTCAGAAGAATTATCCAATAGTGGTGCGGAGTCAGAAGTAGAAGAATTATCACAGAATGCATTCACAGCCTCTAACCTAATATCTACATTGTTAGACAGTATAAATTCTATATCAGAAGACGAAATAATAGCTGATTTTTTCATAGAAATACATAATGCCCTTTGTGAATTATCAGAAGGTGATGATATAAATAAAGAATGTACCAATCAACTACAAAGTCTTTACAATCATCAAAAAATTAAAGACGTAGTAAGCAAATCTACAAATAATGAAAAATTAAAAACAGCATGTGATTATATCAATTTAAAATTAAATGAAAATCAAAAAGCATTGCAACAAAATGCTACGAATAAACTTACTATACAAGAAAGCATAAAATCAGATATAGAAAACTTACGACGTAACATTTTTGATAATTCTTTCTATTATGCTACATATAGTATAAGAAATTTAGCAAAAAATTATACTAAAACCTCTCAAGCTGATTTAATAAAAATACAAGAATTAATTAAAAATCAATCTTTTTTTACATTTGCTATAACGATTCTAGCTAGCGATATGCATTTAAAAAAATTTGAACAATCATGGTATACATTTACTGAAAAAGATCCTTGGAGTGATTATAATGACAGAACAGATATGTACCTTAACTGTATAATTAATTTTATAACAACCATAAAAACTGATAGTCAGTATGAAGGTGATTTGCTCGAAAACTTCATATCTTGTGTTAATTTTTTAGCGAAACATAATGATTCAATTGACAATAAAATGAAAAACAATCTTTTAAGTTTGAAACCTACTATTCTCGCTTTAAAAGATACTGATGAGATTAAAGTCCTTTTACAAGATGAAAACGATAATATTCTCTTTCAACAATCATTAACCAAATTATTGGAGATGATGAATCAGAGCTTGCCGGTGCAACAAAAAACATTTAAAGAAGAAAGTAAAAAATTAATTAGTTTTTTAAGTGATCCTGAATATAAAATATCACTAAAAACCATAGGAAATATCAATACGTTAGCGAATGCATATGGAAGTTTAATCGAAAGTGCTATTCCTGATGAAAACGATAAAAATAACATTACCCAATTAAAAAAGTTACTAAAGTATGAAGAGCTTTTAGCTCTTGTTCCTAAAAATGATGCAGCAATAAAGAAATTTAAAGATTCATGGGATAAGCTTTTTGTTAATCAATTTTTAAAAGATTGCACGACAATTATACATGAACTTAATGAAAAGCTAAGAGATATAAATAATACACAATTAATAAAAGAAAATATCGAAAAATTACAAAATATTCTTAATGATTTACCAGTGAATTGTCTAAAAAATGACGATATGACAGCATTAGATATTATACATAAAGACTCGCTTTATCAACAAATCATACAAGGTGATTCTACATTAACAGACGCAGACAATAAAATTAAAAATACATTAATGAGTTATGACGAATTAAAACAGGTGCAAGAGCCACAGATACAATCAACAATCATCAAAGTAGGCAATGACGCAACACTACCACAATTATTGGTATTAAATATAAAAAATGAGTTAGATGAATTGGTCAATAATATACAAGGGGGTTCGAACAACCGTTATGGTACTATAAGCCGCATAATTGACTTGGCAATTTCATATAATAATTATGAAAATGATTTTAATGATGACCACAGAAAAATAATAAAAGAGTGGGTTAATTATGAAGATCTTGCAGATTATATTAAGCAAGATTCTGATATGGTGCAAGAGCAAAAAGAAGTAAGCTTGCAGTCATTACGAAGTTCCTGGGAAATATTGTTTAATGAAAAACCTTGGGAACAAAAACAACAAGAAGAACAAATGAAAGAGCAACCGGATTTACCTCTTGATCAATCATTACAAAAAACAATAGGTCGAGTAATTTATAGTGATCCTTTAGATTATCTAAGTATAAGTATAGAGGATCTTAAATTGCTATGTGAAGAAGCCCAACTAATAAAACGTAGGGAATTTAAAGAATCACTATCATCTGCCAGCGGAATAGATAATAAGGACAATACGACAAAATTACCCATAGAAAATAAAAGATCCGAAAAAGATTATGATTCGCATAGTGAGGAGCAACTTAGTGGCAATAATTCATCCTCAGAAAAGAAAGAGGAGCCTAGTGGTGGCTTATTGGCAACACTATTTTCACCAATAGCATGGATTTGGAACACAATAATAGTATCGCCAATATCATGGACTTTGCACTTATTAAGCAGCTTGATATTAAAAGCGTAATAAAAATTTTTACTTTTAATTAACTTTATTTTTGTGCTAATCTGGTAGTTAACAACTATATTAGCACAAAAGAGCGCAATGATACTTCTTAGTCGTGATATTCATGAAGCAATTATACAATTTATGAAATTTCCTGTTGTTGGGCTTTTTTACTTTTTTGTATAAAATATGTTGCCTTTTTAATAGTTGGCCACGGTTGATAAAGAAATGAATCTTGAGCATGTTTATAAAATCGTTGTAAATCTTTATGAATATGATTAAAAAATAGTTTTTCAGAAAGTGTGCCATCCAATAGTTTTTGTACTGAGGTAGTGCCAATAGCTTTATCAAATGATCGAGAAAAGGAAAATGATATTTTTTCATTCTTAAAGAACTGTAATATTACAATAAATAATTCAAACGCATGTACATTATTTATATCAGAAAATTCTAATCGTAAACCTTTATTAGTTTTTTTATTTTTTTTATTAATATAATGATAATGATAACTTTTAATGTTAAATGAATTCAAAATTGTTTGTAGACGATTCCATACTTCATCAGATACATGCATAGATTCTGGTAAGGTAATACAGCGGAATGCCATAGATGTTCCAACGCCAACATTAAATGGTTCTATTTCTCCTAATAATCCTAAAAAGCTATAGCCATAACATGATTGTAATGATTGCAAATTTGGTGATAACTGATGTATCAAGTTTCCAATAAAACCTTGTGATCGATCATATCCTTTCATTTTTACCACATGCAATGACACACGTTTTTCTAGTACATGTTTATTGAAATACCACGCTAATTCACCAATTGTCATTCCATGACGTAATGGAATAGGTGCAATGGAAATAAATGAGATAAGATTAGGATCAACAAGTGGACCTTCCATAATTCCACCTAATGGATTTGGTCGATCCAAAACAACAAATGGTTTATTGTATTCCGCGGCTATTTTCATTGTAGTAAGTAAGGTAGAAATATATGTATAATGGCGCATACCAGAATCTTGAATATCAAATATTATTACATCAATATTATTCATATGTTCAGGCGTAATCATTTTACCTGAACCATTACCATATAAACTGACTATGGAAATACCTGTTTTTTTATCAATAGAATCATGGACATCGCGCTCAGCTAATGTTCCATTTAGTCCATGTTCGGGAACAAAAATGTATCGCACGGCATAGTGATCAACAGCAAGAATATCAATTGTTCTTTTTCCTTTTTGATCAACACCCGTTTGATTGGTGATTAGGCCAATCATGCATGAATCTTTTTTTTTATGGGGGCAGACTTTTTTTAATAAAGATACTGGAATATTTTCAACGCCAAGCTTAAAAGGCACAACTTCAGAAAATATGTTAATTCCCGTTATAAGAAGACTAAGACAAATCATTTTTTTATATAATTTTATTTTCATATTAGTACTCCTTTTTATATATAATTAACATACGCTTACCTAAGATCTGATAGCAATAACATTTACAGATACGCTTGATTGTATTTTGACATAAACTGACACAATACATTATACTATTGCATAATAAATAGAATTTTATACAATCGAAAAAGAAAAAAACATGCAAAAAATTAATTATGTCCTGCTCGGTTTATTACTTTATAGTGTCAATGTTATTATATCACGAGAGGTTCCCCGTATATTTCATGATGCATACGAAGGAAACAAACAAGCTGTACAAGATTATCTTGATAATGGACAAGATTGTACTATCAAAAATGATAATGGTGATACAATTTTACATATCGCCGCTCAACAAGGATATGCAGACATTATCACATTAATAACAGATTATTATGATTCATGTAGTTGGTTATGGTATTATACCTGTGGTCCAACATTGCCTACGGGAAATGAGCAAAATAATAGTGGAGATACTCCACTCCATTGCGCTATTAGTTCATGTAAAAATCAATCATGTGCTGTATTATTATCGAAAGTTACTACGCAAAACTTGGAAATAACCAATCATAAGGGATTAACACCATTGCTGTTGGCAGTAAAAAAAGGAGATTGTGCTACCGTTAAAACAATCGGTGAAATAAATCCCGAAAATTATTATGCAAAAAAAGATCAGGGAAAAAATATTTTACATAGTGCTATAGAAGAAAAACATTTTAGTCTTATTGAGCAACTTGCAGCCGATAAAAAATTTATTAATGCACAAGATGATAATCATTTATCACCGTTGCACTATGCTATTAATAATCAAGATCAATGCAATCAAGCAGATAATAATGCTATAGCACGTATACTGATTGATAGTGGTGCTGATATTGCAATATATTCAAAAAATAAGTTGCCTCTTCTTCATGATTGTATACTTCATAATAATCTTGAACTTTTTATAACACTTTTAAACTATAATGCTAAAATTAATGAAGTTGATATATCCGGAAAAACAGCTTTACATCATGCTTTTGAAGAAAACAAAAAAGAGTTTATTATTCCTCTTTTAGATAAAAATAGTGATAGTAATAAAAAGAATAATAGTGGTTTTACTGTTGGTCATATTGCAGTCCAAAGTAGAAATATTGAGAATCTTGCATTGCTGATTGAACATCCACAGAGCAATTTTAATATTAATATGCAAGACAATAATAAAAACACATTATTACATAAGGCAGTAATTGATCATAATGTGGAAATAACGAATTACTTATTAAATAGAAAAGAAATCGACATAACTCTTTGCAATAGTGAAGGAAAATGCTCATTTGCTATCGCTTTGGATAACAATCAAGATGATCTTATTGATTTGATTTCATTGCATCCTGATGCTGATATAAACAGCAAAGATAATAAAGGAAGAACTTCATTGATACGAGCAGCAGAAAGAGGAGATTATAAAGGTATTGATAAAATATTGCATAATGATAAAGCTGATATATCAGCTGCTGATAACTTTGGTGATACTGCACTTCATAAAGCGGCAGAATGTGGCAATAAAATGAATGTTGAATTACTTA
Source organism: Candidatus Babeliales bacterium (assembly GCA_035455925.1). Classification (NCBI taxonomy): domain Bacteria; class Candidatus Babeliae; order Candidatus Babeliales; species Candidatus Babeliales bacterium. Next base: position 34,657 of record DATIEE010000016.1, on the reverse strand, counting down.
TAAAAAAAGATAAATCTTCACTTATTATGCCAAATAATGATGATCAACTTCCTCTTAATATTGCAATATCAAATAAACATGAAAAACTTGCGATTTTATTAGTTGATGCAGGTTCGCCAATTAATAAATCATATTATGCAGGTAGAACTCTACTGCATCAAGCAGCTAAGCATGGATTATCGCAACTTACTGATTATCTTTTACAAAAAAATGCTGCTATAACAAAAGATATAGACGGTTGGACTCCCTTACATGACGCAGCTGCAAATGGACATTCTGTTGTCATTCAAAAACTTCGTGTACACGGAGAAAAAATAACCGATCTTACCAACAGAAATAATTCACCATTATCAGTAGCTATTATGAATAAACATTTTGAATGCATAAAAGAGTTACTAGATCAAACGATTATTAACAAAAAAAACGATAAACAATTAACGGTACTTCATCTTGCTATACATTATTTTGCCCCAAAAAAGATTATTGAACAATTGCTACAGTCTGGAGCAGACAACACTATTAACGATGCACAAGATAATAATTGTTTACATATGGCGATTGAAAGTAATAATAAAGAAGCATTTAGTTTATTTGTAAAACAACCACACATGATTAATCAAAAAAATTGTTTAGGTAAGACTTCTCTTCATCAAGCAGCAGCACATAAACGATTATCCTTTTCTGAAGAATTGTTAAAAAATGGGGCTGATATCCGTCTAAAAAATAATAATGGAGAAACGGCACTGATGACAGCATCGCAATTAGGAGATGTTTCAAACATTGATTTATATATGAGGTACGGTGCTTATGTGGATGAACAGGATAATAAAGGTTTTACTGTTATTGCGCATGCGGCAAATATTGAAATAATGAAAAAATTGCATAAGCACTATGGTGCTTCACTTTCTCTACGAACAAATGATAGAGATACATTACTCCATCTTGCAGCTAAAAGGGGAGATACACAAAAAATAAAATATCTAATGGAACAGGGACTACAGAGTGATGATGTTAATAATAAAAATGAAATTCCACTGATATCTGCTGTCAGTAATGGACATTTAGATGTAGTAAAATTAATCATAAAGGACAAAGATTTTATAACAGATCAAGTTACTCGCGCAATCAATCATGCACAATGGGGTAATCATCCAGCGATTGTACGGTTCTTAAACCAAAAAATGGAAGATAGGCAAAAAGAATGTAGAAAAATTATTGATCTACATAATAATGTACAAAACTTTATTGCCGTTAATAAAAACCGTGATAGGGTACTCTCAGAAAAAACATCTACTAAGTATCCTGAATATAGATATATCTATAAGCCGAGCTCAGCTATACAAGAACCGATAAAGAATTTCAATGATATTTGGCAACTTGATTCCAGCAAAAGAGATGAATATTATAATGCTCTTTTATGTTATAAACATCATGAAATACAAGAAAATACTATCATTGAACAAAACATAACATCAATTCAACAATTAGAAGAAAAATTACAAAAGCAACAAGAAGCAGAAAAAAAACAAAGAGAGTATGAAAAAAAACGTAGAGATGAAGAATTGCATGCGCAACAACAAGAATATACAAATATTCTCACCAAACAAGATATACTTTATGGTCTTATTGCAAGTAATAGGGAACTGTCTCAAGATACTCAACAAGGCTCGTCTGCAGCTCATTATACATATCAACCATCTTCTTGTGCGCAACGCCATCCTATTAATATAGATCAATTAAAAACACTCAATTCACAAGCGCTTGCGCAATATGCGACGTTGTTGAATGAATGTTCTCATGAAGAAGAAAAATCTAAAATTGCGTTAAGCTACCTATTGGCACAACAGCGATCAACACAAGCTGCTATCAGAATCTTTACAGATAAAAAAGCTATAGAAACAGATTTTGAATGTGCTCTACGTTTACTGGAAAAAAAGCAAAAAAAAGTAATTGATAGCAGTACTGATTCTGATGACACTAAAGAAAAAAGGCAGGCAGCCCTTAAAAAGATTATTCATGGTATGAGAAAAAAGGGTTATCAGACAATTGATGAACTTTCATCAAGCCTACAAACTGATGAGGATAAAGAAATAATAAATATGTGGACTATAGAAGAAAATCTTAAAAAAGAATTTGAAGTTGAGATGAGAAAACAACAAAGAAAGCAAAGCGGGGGCTTTTAAGCCCCCTGTTTTTTACTAAATTTTAAGATAGTTACACCAGTTAAATTGATAGTTTACGTATCCTTAATTAACTTTCGAATAATCTCTTATTCTTTAATAATTATCAGGTATGTTGAGATCTTTTAAGGCTTTTTGTATCTCTTGATCATAATGAATAATATTTGGAGTATACCGCAATCGAAGAGCAAAAAAATCATTCATAAATTCAGGTGAGGACTTATCATCTTTATATTTTTTCACTAATAAATCAACGTCATATAAAAAAGCTTCAGATTGTAATACTGCAAGATCCTCAGTGTATTTTTTTGCAATATCTTTTATTGCTTGAGAAAGTTTTTTATTATTATCAGTTTCGGGCCCCCATTCTTTCATTTTTGTATATTTTACTGGATCTTTTTTACTATGTTGCTCTGAAATATTTTGCATTTCTTTATCAAATTTAGCAAGATTGGGTGCCTCCTGTAATCGAAGAGTTTGAAAGTTTTTAATAAATTCAGGCGATGATGTATCGCCTTTATATTTTTCGGTAAGAGCATGAAATTTATGTAGAAAAGATTCTGTTGTGAGTAAATCGAGATCATTTTGATATTTTTTCATAATACTGTCTATGGCTTTTGAAAGATTTATAGCAGTATCAGATTGTAAAGTAGGTTTATTTGTAGCTTGAACTTGTTGATAATTTTTATTATCGTTCAAATTTTCCAGTCCTTCCATCCATAAATTTGTTGAATCTTCTGGTTTGTGCGGTGTTATTATAAGCGATATACCATCTGTATGAAGTTTTACAATTGCACCTTCTTTAATATTAAGTAATTCTAAAATGGCCCGATCTAGTATTAATGCATTACTATTACCATATTTAACAAGTTTTTTAAGCATTTTTCTCTCCAAGACAACAATAATATTATACAATGATATAACTAAGTTATAACAATTTTTGTATCATTGTGCAATACATTATGTAATGTCATAAGCCTTAGAAAGAAAGTACAGCTAATTTTAAAATATGCAAACGATTGTCACCAGATTGCTACAGAAAATAGAAATAAAGATATTTAGTTGGTTTAAAAAAGTAGCTATTTGTGCCTATAGAATATGCATTTCAGGACCACTTTCTAAGTTTTCTAATTTATTTTTTTAGTTAATAGGAAATTCTGTACATAATGCGCGAACTTTAACTTTAATTGCATTCAATACAACATCATTATCATGGTGTCGAATTGCATCATCAATTAAATGCGCAATCTGACGAGCGGTAACTGCGTGCATGCCGCGTGTAGTAATTGCAGGAGTTCCAAGGCGAATGCCGCTTGTAATCCATGGTTTTTCTGTATCAAAGGGAATACAACTACGCGTTACGGTGATGCCAGCTTTTTCTAAAGCAATTTCAGCTTTTAATCCGGTAATATTTTTTGAACGTATATCAACAATAAATAGATGATTATCAGTACCACCCGCCACAATGCGATACCCTAATATAATGAGCTCATCAGCCATTGCTTGGGCATTAGATATAATTTGTTTTTGATAGTCAATAAATGATGGTTGTAATGCTTCATTAAATGCTACAGCTTTTGCAGCAATTGTATTCATTAAAGGACCTCCTTGCATACCTGGCATAATTGCACGATCAATTTTAGCTGCATGAGCAGCAGATGTCATAATAAGTCCCCCACGAGGTCCACGCAATGTTTTATGGGTTGTACTTGTAGTAAAATCTGCGTAATTGATGGGACTTGGATGAAGTCCGGCTGCAACTAATCCAGCAATATGTGCTATATCAGCAAGCAATAAAGCGTTAACATCTTTAGCAATACCAGCAAGGCGTTCAAAATCTATGATGCGGGAATATGCTGATGCTCCTGAAACAATAAGTCGGGGCATATGTTCGTGCGCTAGTTGTTCAATAGCATTATAATCTAATAGTTCTGTTTCTGGTGATACTGTATATTGCACACTTTTAAACAATGTACCCGAAAAATTTACATTATGCCCATGGGTAAGGTGCCCACCAGAGCTTAAACTCATGCCTAAAATGGTATCGCCCGGCTTTAACAATGAAAAATAAACAGCCATATTTGCTTGTGAACCTGAATGTGGTTGTACATTAGCATGTTCTGCATGAAATAACTGCTTACAACGATCGATTGCAAGTAATTCAACTTTATCAATAACAGTACAGCCAGGATAATAACGTTTTTCTGGATAACCTTCGGCATATTTGTTAGTTAATACTGAAGCTGTTGCTTCCATAACAGCTGCTGATACGTAGTTTTCTGAGGCAATAAGGTTTATTGTTTCTTCCTGGCGGCGTTTTTCAGATTCAATAAGCTGATAAATACGTGGATCAGTTATATATAAAGACATAATGGATTTCCAAGTTTTAAAATGTTTTTTAACGTTTATAGCGTACCATTGGATGGATATCGCATCAAATAAGATTGAAATGATTTTTTGTTGTATTAGTCAATTTGCCTTTTTTAAAGGCTTTTTTTATACTAAAAATATAAGTAATTACCCAAACAATAAGGAAGATATAGTGATCGCTACAACAGATTTCAAAAAAGGTATGAAAATCCTTTATAACAATGCGCCATACATAATTCTTGATTATCATCACGTAAAACCAGGAAAAGGTGGAGCTTTTGTTAAAACAAAAATGAGAAATATGATAACAGGGCTTATATGGGAAGATACCTTTCGCTCTGGTGAAAAATTTGATCAACCAGATTTAGAATATAATGAAATGCAATATCTTTATTCAGACGGTGGGCTCTATCACTTTATGGATCAAAGTACTTTTGATCAAGTGTCGTTTAATAAAGAACAAATTGAAGATGTATTAGATTTTCTCAAAGAACAAGAAGTGTATACTGTTCTCAATTTTGAAGGAAAACCAATAACAGTAACTGCACCAATGTTCATGGAAATGACAGTTAAAGAAACAATGCCAGGAGTTAGAGGTGATACAGCTCAGGGTGGTGCAACAAAACCTGCAACTCTTGAGTCAGGATTAGTTATTCAAGTTCCTTTATTTGTTAATGAGGGTGATATTGTCAAAATAGATACACGCGATAAAAGCTACATGGAACGAGTTAAAAAATAATAAAATTATTGATTAAGATACTATTGTGGGGGGTATCGCTATGAGTTCACTTTTTATTGCTGAAGGCGCTATAATGCAGGAAGATTTTCAATCTCCTAAATTATATAAAGATTTATCACGACGAGATATTCGTTCTCTTATTTTTCATTTTTTATATGCTGCAGAAGCATTTAATTATGAAGAATCTTTAGAATCTATTATACATAATTTTAATCGAGGATTTGACCTTTCTATTCCTGTGGACGGGGAACTTTTTATGATTACTAATGAAATTATTAAACATAGAGATGTTCTTGAAAAGATTTATGAGCCTTATTTAGCAAATTGGCGTATTGAGCGAATTAGTGTTTGCACTAAATTAATTTTATTATTTGCTATTTGGGAAATTAAATATACGCCCACCGATGAGCGAATTATTATCAATGAAGCCGTTGAACTTGCAAAATGCTTTGCTGAAATAGATGCTTATAAATTTGTAAATGGTATATTGGATCCGGTTTCTAAGGAATTGCGGAAAGAATCAAGTATTAGTACCGAAAGTTGATGATCCCTTATAAACAAATCATTTCGTTTTTCATCATATGCATATTCAGGAGCCTTGATATCACTAAAATAGACTATGCTGGGCTCTGATATGTAGTTGGTAATATTTTGGTTATTTAAATATTTTTTAAAATAATGATGGATATATGCAATCCATTTGCCAACTATCGGATGATGTAGGCCAGCATGATCAGGAGCTTTTCCATTAATCATTATGCGTAAATTGGCTATTCTTTTATGCTTTGGGTATTCTCGAGAGGAAATTCCCAGTACAGTTTGGACAAGATCTTCGAAAGAAAATAGATTATAAACATAGCCTATAACATTCATATTAGGTAAATAGTTACTCATGATTGGTGTACCTAAAGTGAATAATGCGCAAATCTTATATTTATTGTCTTGTTCTTGAGCTAAAAATTGAGATGCTAATACTGCTACAGTCCCTCCATGGCTATGGGCAATAATAAAGAGTGGCGTATCAATAGCATATGTTTTGATAAGTTTTATAAGATTGTTTGCAGCTTTTACGCGTGATTCATGCCCACATCCTCCACTCCAGCGAAAAGAAACCACAGCACTGTTTTTTTGACAAACAGCGTTTTCTAAAGCATCAAAAAAATCACCTTTTGGTGAATGCCAACTGCAATCTGCTCCCCATGTTCCATGAATAATAATAAAAACAGATTGTGCTTGAGTAGATAAAAAAATAAAGCAGATAATGACAATAATCTTTTTTATAATATACATATATGTTCCTTTTCTAAAGGCCTATTATATTTATCATAAGTGTACTATTTTTACAGTCAAATTTTTATATGAAAATTAAATTTGTTTTATTTTCATATATGATTTCATAAAGTTCATACATGACTATTTTTTTATTATAAAATATAACTTTTTTTAACTTATTGATAAATTAAAACAAATTAATCTATATTAAATGCAACGCGTTTAATATTACGTTATTAATGTAAAAAAAAGGAATATTTCATGAAAAAGGTAGTCTATATAACTGCGTTTGTAACGGTAATTTCACTATCAACACTTATTGTTGATGCTGTCCCAACAAAAATTCATGTTAGTTCAGAAGCAACATTAATTGGTCAACAATTGATACGAGAATTGGGTGACAAAATAAAAACAACAGCTCATAATTTTCAACTAGCTCAAGGGATAGTTGAAAAAAAAGAAGCTATTAGATCTGCAAAAATAGCGGCTCAGGAGTTACTTAATGCTCTTAATGATGTTAAAACATTTGGTAATGATGTAGTAAGGGGATATCTTCCAGAACAAATACGACAAGCAGCAATAGCATTATCAGAATTATTAACCCGCAGAAATGCACTTGACACACAAATTAAAGGCAAGAGAACAGAAATAGATGAAAAAACGATTAAAGGATGGGTTTGGGATAGTCCAATGCCAGGGCAGACAGAAACACGTAGTCATGCTCAAAAACAGTTCAGAGAACTCCACTATAAATTAAAAGATATACAAATCGCAATACTCGAACAAGAAAGGATTTTGGGGAAAGAGTGGAGCAATGCCATAAAACACGCAATTAATGGTCTATTGGTTGGTACTTCCTTTGGTATCTCTTATGGAATTAATTGGTATTTTCAAGGCAATCGTGCAAGAATTAATAAAGGATACATATCTGGTATGATGAGAAAAAATGAGCAGAATATGATTTTACCAAAATTTCCAGATGGTAGCATGGAAGCAAAAGAATTTAATGATGCAATAGAAGAATGGAATTTTATTATTGCTCAATCAGATATTATATCAAAAGATATTATTACCGCATCGCAACTTAATCAAGCAAAAGAAGTTTTAAATAAAATGCATTCTCTTAGATCAAAACTAAAAAATGTTCCAAAAACATATAAAAACATTCTCGATGATGTTGCATCTGCTATTGATATGGTAGCAAATAAAATAGAAAGATCGAAAAATAATTGGTTAAAAGTATAATTATATTCTTGAAAAGAAATCGACAGGCTTGGGACGTTTATGTCCCAAGCTTTTTTTTTGTATTAAAGATAAAAATTCAAAAAATTTATTTAAAAGTCTACAGAAAGTACTATGCCAATAGTGGGCACAAGAGCAACATTTTTACCATTAAATGGCTGACGAGTGAATAAGCCTAATTCAGGTCGCGTGCGCCCTTCAGGTAAATGTACACCAAAATCATACGTAAATTTAGTAATTACATGATGCATAGTGAATTCATCTAATCGCGGTGAACTGTTTGCTATAATATTTGAAAATACCTGTGTTTTTAATGAAATTTCATCTTCACCATGTTTAAGAAACTGGTATCCCACCTTGAATGATAAACCCTTGATAAACTTAAATAGTTCAACATACAAATTAAATCGTTGCACTAAACCATAATCTCTAAATGTGGCAGCTGTTTGTAATAAGAGTAGTTCTGTTTGCTCCACATCTGTTTTTATTCGTCGTATACGCGTATGGCCAAAAATTTGGGTTAATTGTACATCTATACCGCATTTAAAATTTGTTCCCAGTGTAAGATCAATTCCAAGACCAAAAGGCATAGAAACTGCTCCATCATAGCCGAACGGAACCGCGAATAATAAGTTTATATTTTCACGTAATCCTGTTGGAAAGCCTAATCCCACGCGCCAATTCACTCGTACGCATTTTAAAAATTGTTTATTTTGATAAAAATCACGAAACCATTCAACAAGAAGGGTGAGATCGCCAACGCCATCACGTTTCCAATCGCTTATATCAAGACATCCAAGTTGTTGTACATTGTGCGCTAAATTATCAGTGAGTAATGTATGTACAAGTTTATCTAGATTATCAAGATTTGGTGTCTGATCAATAAATGTAACATTTTTTAACTTCATTTGATACACGGGTAAATAGAGACCAATAGACCAATCATTAGCAAAAAAGAAACGAGCTGCAAACGAATTATTAAAGTTCATTTGCACGTCACCACAAACGTTAAATCTGCCACGAATACCATTATCGCAATCAAGTAGCGCTGTACGTAGCTGAGCGATAGGACTATTTTCAGGAAAGCCTTCAAGCATAGCAAGTGAATTTTGTTGTTTATTCCAAATACGAAGTGGATTAACTATATCACCATCATCATTAAATCCTTTAGCGTCATGAAAACCACCTTCACAATACCATGCTAATTGCCACGAACGTTGATTGTTAAATGTTGGTCGAATTAATGTATCATATGGCCACAATGTATTAACAATATTCATTGATTTTATAGTATTGTTAGAGCAAGTAAATGATATAAGAATGAGTGAAAGTGTTATTTTTTTTCTGCACGTCATTGCAGCATCCTACGTTATTTCTAAAAAATGTTATGATATTTTACTATTCAAGTACTTGTGTATTAAAATTTCCTGCTGCAATCCAGCTTCCTGAAGCTTGACTGCGTAAAAATGCATTTATTTCGGTTCCTTGTTGAAAATTTATTTGTACCGGTACACTACGATCACCAACATTACCAACTCCAACACGCGGGACCGGAAATGATGGTGTAATAAGCGCTATTGGCGAAATAATATTATTTTGATTACGTGTGGCAAAATAGAGAGCTCCATCCGTTGCAAAATTACTTCTAAATTCTCCGAATGAAAGTAAAAAAGAAGGAATGTTTTGTACAAATATATCATCAAATGGTTGTATAGTTGTTGCAGTCATCACATCAGTAGAAGAAAGTGGTTGTACTGTAAATCTGTTAATACGTGATTGGTCAATACCAACATTAGCAGTAAGAACATAAAAATAACCACCATTTCCTCTTGTAATATCTTGTGCGCGATTAGTTTGCGTCACTGCATATAATGAGGTCGGTGCGCCTGCACTTTCACCAATTGGTAGCGGTGTCCAATGTGCGTCCGATTCACTAATTATTATACGTACATCCTTATTGTTACCAATTCGAAATAATCCATTAGTTGTTGCAATAATACCACTTGCTTGAGAGAAAATACCATCAAGAAAGCCGCCTGTTTGAGCAATAGTATTAATGCCATTTGATGCAATGGTAGTGACATCAAGATTATTAGAGCTGAAATCAGAGGTAATGAGGTTAATTCGATCAACAGTGTTGTGCGCAATAACGTATAAAAAATTATCATCATATATAAGTTTTTTTACAAAATTATAATTACCAATGATTTTAAAGCTCATTCCATTGTGCAATCCACTAAAATTATTACCTAAATTTGTTGTAGGATCCCATCCTGTTCCATCAGAATTAGCTAAAATTGCAAGGCCATTCGATCCTCCAACAAATAGCCAACCATTAGTTGTAGTTGCTGCGATTTCTAGTGCGGTAATTGGTCCAATATTAGTTAATTCACCACCAGAAATAATTACTGTTGTTGCAGTAACATCTGTGGTAATAATGCCGTTGTTAAATTCAGCAACGTTATTAAAATCAGCTCCAACTGTTGGAATAATAATATCATTACTGTTTGCTATTCCTGTTTGTGCAAGCGCAATAGTTCCAATGCCGCCAGCTGCCAAAACAGCAATTTTATTTAAACCTGGGGTAATTGGTAAAAAAGTTTGTAATCCTTGTATACCACCATTATCAAGAGCAAATGTTGTATTTAAAATAGCTGTAAGAGGCTGTAAACTTTCAGCAGAGCCGTCAGACCATATTGTTTTTTGTAGTGTGTTAACGGTTTGTGCAGTTAAACCTGATGCTAAAATAAAATTGCCATCAAATGCATTAAGCGCTGCACCAAAAATAGTATCGGTCGTTCCTGCAGCACGTTGCCATAATGTCCATGAATTTATTTTGCCTGAAGGATCAAAAATTGCTTGCGATGAATATACACCAGGAGTATTTTCACCAACAAAAGCAAATACTGTGTCATCACGAACAATAATATTACTAATAGGTCCTGCTAAAAGAGGTCCACCACCAACTTGTGCTGCACTATCAGTCAATTGCGTCATTTCTTCAGGAGTAGTAGCAGGTTCGCTAATAGTACGTCCAATTAGACGAGGCACAGAAGAATTTTTAAAAATATTCACTGGTAGAGCATTTTTTTGTGCAATCATACTTTTTGATTGTCCTGTATTAACAAGTGGCAATGCAGAAACTATATTGTTTACCGTAGCCGCATCTCCAACACTACCAACGGTAATGAGGTAATTCAGCGCGGTACTTGTATACATAGAATTAAGTCTATTGATAGATACGTGTACATCTGCCTCACGAGCACCAATAATATTATTCCTATTTCCGGGTGAAAAAACGGTGTCGGGAGCAATTTCTTGTAAAGTTATGCCACCATTTTCTGTGAATTTTACAATAGCAACGGCACGAGCGCCATCAGTGATTCCACTATTTGCCGTAACATTTAATCCAACAAAAAGAGATTCTAATGAATTGTCCCAGTGCATAGCGATTTTATTTTGTGTAATACTTGCAAGGATAGTATCAATAAAAAGTGCCGGCGATGTTGGATCAAGTTGTAATGCTTGTGGAGGAACAATAGCACCGGTATTAGCATTAACTTGACTGAAAATTCTAATTGCTGAAGCATTTTTTGCGTCAGAACTATTAATTGTTCCTCGGATCAGAAGAGCGATGCCACTATTAAGATCACCAAATTCACCTATATGGGGCTTTACAGCAGCAAACACATGACTCGTAGTGTTGGTGGTAAGGTTAACAATACCACGAGATATGCTGCCAAGCGCGTCACGAGTATTGTTAGATGAAGCCATTATCGTACCGTTAAATTTATTGATATTCTCCAGAAGGTATACAGTAGATTCATTATGTGAACCAACTACAACTGGCATGTCTCGAACAGAAAATCCGTCTTCAGTTTCTAACATACCAAGCGCGATTATTTTATCACCAAAAAGTGGATTTGCCACATCACTAGATCCATTTAAGGTTACTATTTCAGGGATAAGAGGCATAAATGCATTCGTTCCTCGTAATAGCCTAGAAAGAGAAAATTCTTGATTAGTAGTAAGAACTTCATTGCTACCTTCATAAAAATTTCCTGCAGGACTAAAAATATTTTGATATACATTAAAAGAGAAAGTATGTCCCTCAGAAGCATCTTTATCTCCTTTGATAAGTATCGCACCATTAAAAGATGAATATAATGAGAATATTACAAGAAAAATAATTATTTTTTTATTCATACGATCTCCATATTTCTGCTGAGTTGCTCATTGACATTGCTTAGTTTACGATGATTTTGAAAAACTACCACCCTTATTAATGATGCTTTTGTATATATTGTCTAAGGATCTCTAAGAATATCTATTTCCAATTATCAAAATTTATGATATATATTTTAATTATTAAGTTTGTTTAAAATCGTAAATAGTTACATATGGGAAATTGCACCATGCATGCAAAAATATTTTCTGCAACAACAATTGGAGTTGACGCTCATTTAGTGGAAGTTGAGGTTGATGTATCATTTGGATTAGTTAACTTTTATATTGTTGGGCTGCCTGACACGGCGATCAAAGAAAGTAGTAAGCGTATTTTAACATCACTAAAAAATGCAGGTTTTCGTCTTCCAGCTAAACGCATTACGGTGAATTTAGCTCCCGCAGATTTAAAAAAAGAGGGAACATTATTTGATCTGCCTATAGCTATTGGGATTTTGGTAGCAAATCAATTTCTCGAAGTTTCTCCAGACTTTTTATACGAAACGCTATTTTTAGGTGAACTTTCCCTTGATGGAAGTATTCGTTTTATAAAAGGCGCATTAGCAATTGCGTATGATGCTCAAAAGTTAGGAAAAAAACGTATTATTCTTCCTAAAGCAAATATGCAAGAAGCTGCATTAATTAAAGATTTAGAGGTTATTGGTGTTGATCATGTAACTGAATTAATTGCTTACTTACGAAATGAAATAACTATTACACCAGCACAACATGCATATATAGTAACTGATCATGACAAAACGCTTGATTTTGCACAAGTTAAAGGCCAACACATGGCAAAAAGGGCGTTACAGATTGCCGCAGCAGGTCATCACAATATTCTTTTTATTGGTTCACCAGGTTCAGGCAAAACTATGCTTGCAAAGCGTTTGCCATCAATTATGCCACCAATGACATTTGATGAACTTTTAGAGACAAGTAAGATTTATTCGATTACCGGAAAGCTTACTAATCAATCATTATTAACGCAGCGAGCTTTTCGAAATCCTCATCATACTATTTCTCAAGCAGGGCTTGTTGGTGGTGGATCTTATCCACAGCCCGGTGAAATTAGTCTTGCGCATCATGGTATTTTATTTTTAGATGAATTAACGGAATTTAAACGTGATACATTAGAAGCATTACGTCAGCCACTAGAAAGTAAAACTGTTTCAATATCGCGTGTTGCGCAAAGTGTTTCATTTCCGGCATCATTTTTATTAGTGGCAGCACTTAATCCTTGCCCGTGCGGTTTTTTTGGTGATAAAAAGCGACAATGTACTTGTACGCGTCAACAAATAGTTAAATATATTAGTAAGTTATCGGGACCATTATTAGATCGTATTGATTTGCAAGTACATGTTCAATCTATTGAATATGATTCTATTAAAGCTGTTGGCGATGTTCACAGTAGCGATGTATTGTATGAAAAAGTTAATAATGCGTGCATTAAGCAAATGCAACGATTTGGTAATAATCAAATGTATAATAACTTTATGACGGCAGATCAGGTTGAAAAGTATTGTATTCTTACAGTGGCAGCAGAAGTTATTATTAAGAAAGCATTTGATAAGCTCAATTTAAGTATGCGTGGCTATCATAAAATTTTAAAAGTTGCTCGTACTATTGCTGATTTAGCAGCATCAGATGAAATAGATGTTGTACATATTCAAGAAGCTATTATGTATCGTTCATTAGATCAATATCTTGAAAATGAAATGAAATGATTTGTGGAATAGGCGTTGATACTATTGATATACAGCGATTTGCGTTATGGCATACATATTTATCCAAAAAATTATTGCGTATTTTTTCGCAAGAAGAAATTGATTATTGTTTAGAAAATAAGCTTAAAAGCGCTGAGCGATTTGCAGCACGTTTTGCTGCAAGAGAAGCATTATATAAAGCACTTTCTTATGCATATCCTGATCAAAAAATTCCCTTTTTAACTTTATGTGCACAAACAATTATTGCCAAAATAGACACACGGCCTTATATAATAATCAATGATGGTATAAAAATTGATCTTACTTCAGTTGCTATTCATCTTTCTTTATCACATTCACGTACCACCGCAACGGCATTTGTTGTTATTGAGAAAAGATATTTTTATTAAATTTTTTTATTTGCATGTTTAGGTTTAGTAGTCTGTTTTTAGGGCAGTTGTAATGCTAGTAAAAATATGATAAGCTTATTATGTATTACAAATATAAAATAAGGAAAAATATGAAAACAACATATAAATCAGTTGTTCTTTTTATAGGTATTCTTTGTAGCACTGTCGGATTATCTGCTCTAACATTAACTCCGGAGAATACAGTTTTGATTTTTGATCTTGATGATGTTGTTATACAAAAAACATTTCTACATAAGTTAAATATTGTTTTTGGCGGCATAAAAAAAGATACCTTTAATGCTATAAGCTATCTTAATGCCTTGTGGAATATAAAAAAGGAATACAAAAAAGATGCTGATGGGATTAAGGAAAGTCTTTGTGATACAAATGGCAATGCAATAAATGGTCTCACTTTTCATTTTCTTTATCATGCTGTGCGTAACCCACAGTTGGCTGACTATGTTGCATGGCTCGTTGAAACTATGGAAAATTCTCGATGTTTTATTGATGGAACAAAAAAAATATTAGATTATCTTAAAGCAAAAAACTATGAAATTGTATTTGCAACAAATAAGGATCGCATTTCGTATGACATGACAGCTAAAGCATTTGGTGCTGATTTTACGGACATTCCAACCAAAATATTCGTAGCTCATCCCGGCAATGATGAATCAACTATTACGCAAATAAAAGATTTTGCAAATGAACCAACTACTCCTTCCAGTTATAAAGAATTTGCTAAAAAAACTTTGACCGTATGTCCAACAAATATTATTTTTCATGCTCCCTCCAAAAAACCTGAACTTGCTTATTATCATTATGTAGCACAAGTAGTTAATGTAGATAAGAACATGATCTTTGTTGATGATAAAAAAACTAATAGCGAAGGTTTTAATACATTACAAGAATCTACTGATCGATTGCGCCAAGGCATACACTTCAAAGATCCACTACAACTTGCTAATGAATTGGTTCAATGTAATATCTTATCAGAAACAACAGATAGTATGTTTCTTGATGAAATTCGCTATCCAGGGATAATAGGAAAAATTAGATTGTACATAAAAAAATTAAAGAGCAATAGAGAACACACCATACCGGCAAGCAGCCTTTAAAAGAGATGAATTGATATTTTGTTGATTGAATTCTATAGTTTTTGTTCAATCAACAATAAATTAAATGCCTAATTTCCATTTCATCCCTGATGCTACTTCGTGCGATTTGGGCAGGTTCCACATTTATATATAATGCTATATATGCGCTTTCAGCATTCAGCTGATTAATAAACATTTGAATTGCCGTTGTTTTTCCACTTTGACGCGGAGTATGGAGAATAAAATATTTATTAAAAAACACGCTTAGTTGACATAAAAATTAAAAATACTACTATTATATTCATTCTTGTAAGATATGTGTATGATTTTTTTATGAAATTTTTCTGAAAACTTTTTAAAAAATGTTTAAAAAATTAGTTTGTTTTTGTTTGGCATTAAGTTGTTATAATCATTTATTTCATGCAGTTACTTTTATGGATAAAAACTACGATTGTCCTGAAAATGAAAAATATGATTCCATCAGTGAAGTAGAGAAAATTATGTATGGAGATTTTAAACCGCGTTTTACTTTTGATTTTATTAAAGCTATGCCAACAGATCAAAAAATTAAAGTGGAACAACATATATATGAATCATTACGTGATAATGCTCTTAATCAAATAAATACTCGGCGTACTATAGTAAAAAGAATGATTGAGGAACAAGATGATAAAAACCATTATGATTGGATAAAGTATCTGTTATCATATTTGTTTTTTTTTTATTAAAGAAAGACCATCTTATAATAATGATTATTATTATAATGTAATTGATGCTTTTAATAACCTTACAGCAATGGCTGTGAGATTGAAACGTTCATATGTGGCACAAAAGCAGATTAATGAAATAGCTTTAGTATTTAAAAAACAAGATATTTCCATAAGTAAAGAGTTATTCAATCAAGACTTACCATTAGATATAATTATAAACCATATAATTCCTATTTTAAAAGATAGCTTTCATCAAGTTTCACTTAAAGATATTATACTCGCTATGTCATGGAGTAATGGTTGGTATGCATGGTTAGAAAGTTCTCCTCCACAAACTACAATTCAACTAAATCATCCTTTTGCATCAGTAAGCATTCATGAAGATATGAGTAATGTTTTATATGCTGTTGAATGTAATTGGAATCAATTGTATACGCAAAATTGGATTCGCTGTAAGTCAGGTATAAAAAAACAACCAGTATATACAGATCATAATTTTAAATATAGTGAGGCTACGTATGGGTTTTATCGACGCAAGTACAGCCCTTATTTTCGTGAAATTTTGAGTGAAGGTGAAATGCAAGAAGGTTCTTTATGGAAACCTTCGCATTGTATACGTTCTGATGAAC
This sequence comes from Candidatus Babeliales bacterium, assembly GCA_035455925.1. Taxonomy (NCBI): domain Bacteria; class Candidatus Babeliae; order Candidatus Babeliales; species Candidatus Babeliales bacterium. Next base: position 18,084 of record DATIEE010000016.1, on the reverse strand, counting down.
AAAAAACAGGTCAAAAAGAAAGAGTTGTATGGTTTAAATTTCCTTTTGAGGTTGATTATTTTCCCAATAAAAAGGGTCAATATAATTCTCAAAAAAAATCACCTTGGCAATTTATTGATGGCACTAGTATGGATAGTACAACTAATCCATACTTAGATCAGCAAGGGAAAAAACTTAAATCCTTTATGCCTGGCAAAACCGCCCGCGATGCAACATGGTCATTAGAATCAGATGTACATGAGTTATATAAAGATGATGCTGAATGGTTAACAACATCAAGATAACATGGCAATAAAATAGATATCTAATTTGACCCATGTATTAAATCAAGGTAAACTTTTTCTGTTGGTACTATTTAATTTATGAGTTTATAACCATTATGATTACATCACATACTGCTGAAATGTTTATTGGTATTATTACTTTTTTTGTTGCTTATCTTGTGGTGATTACAATCTCGAATATGTTTCGTGCATGGGTTGCATATGAGATGGGGGATGAAACAGGGGTTCGTTTAGGATTTCTAACCCCTAATCCAATGGTACACATTGATCCTATTGGACTTTTCTTTCTGTTTACTTTTTATTTTGGATGGGGACGAATGGTGCCAATTAATCCTTTATTAATTACCGCACCATATCGCACATTAAAGCTTGCTGCAGCGTATCTTTCTGATACAGTGATGAATTTTATGCTTAGTGTTCTAGGTATAATTGCATTGTTAGCTATTTTTGATGTTAATATTCTTTTGGTGATGCGGTATATGGTTTTAACCTATAATGTATCACATTTACCTATTGCAAATATGTATCCAGGATTATCATCATTAACAATTTCTATCGGGTTTATTGTATTTGCATTCGTCTATCTTAATGTAGTTTTGGGTACTTTATATTTTATTATTAATTTTAGTAATTATCTGCTTTTTGTGCTTGCAAACCGTTATGATAAGATTGCTCAATATGCTCATTATATAACGATTGGTTTGCCCATTTTGCTTATTTTATTTTTTTCTCCCTTATTACGTTTATTATCAGTTTATTTAATTTCACACATAGGTCTTATTATAGCTCACGTGATAGGCATTGCAGGATAGGTAGCTTTTTATGAATACAATAGAAAAAACAATTGAACAACTATATTCCGGAACTGTTAATATTTATTCTGAAACTGAGCTCATTGATGCACTAAAAAGTGGAAAAAAACTTATTATAAAATTAGGTGCTGACCCAACTGCACCAGATTTACATTTAGGACATACTGTCGTTTTTTCGAAATTAAAGCAATTTCAAGATCTTGGACATGAAGTTATTTTTTTAATAGGTGATTTTACCGCTCAGATTGGTGATCCAACTGGTCGCGATAAAACACGTCCTGCATTAAGTGCTGAAGCAATAAAGATTAATTTACAATCATATTTTGATCAAGTTGGTAAAATTTTAGATCCACGACGTATCACCATTCGATATAATAGTGAATGGTTATCACAATTAACAAATGCTGATGTAGTTGCTTTACTGTCTAAAGTAACACTTGCTCGTATTACAGAACGTGATGATTTTGATAAACGTATTAAAAATAATGAGTCAATTGGGCTGCATGAACTTCTCTATCCTGTATTTCAAGCATATGATTCAGTGGTACTTAAGGCAGATATAGAATTAGGTGGCACTGATCAGACGTTTAATTTGCTAATGGGGCGTTTTTTACAAGAGCACTATGGTCAAAAAGGACAGATTGCCATCACTATGCCATTACTTATTGGACTTGATGGTGTGCATAAAATGTCAAAATCATTAGGTAATTCAATTGGATTAAATGAATTAGCACATAACGCGTTTGGTAAATTAATGTCTATATCAGATACTTTAATGTGGCATTATTTTTCATTATTGCTGGCAAAAAACACGCATGAAATTGAGGAATTACAAAGAAACGTTGCTGCACGTATAATTCATCCCATGGATTTAAAAAAAAATATGGCACAGGAAATTGTGGCTAAATTTTGGTCTATTAATGAAGCGCAGCAAGCACGTATTCATTTTGAAGCATTATTTCAAAATCGTGATTATTCACAGGCTGAACAAGTATTGCTACCATATAATTTTGCTAATCCTGTGTGGATAGTCGAATTATTAAAAATCGTAGGAGCGGTAATAAGCTCATCTGAAGCAAAGAGACTTATTGAATCTGGTTCGGTTCATTTAAATGATGTTACAATTACCGATTTTAAAGCTATTGTATCATGGCAAACAGGTAGCATTATTAAGGTTGGTAAACATCGTATTTATAAAATAGGGTTAAAAACATAATATAGTTTTTATGAATATGTTTATTACGTCAGGATTTCTATTAATTAATAAACCTATCGGTATTAGTTCGTATGGATGCATAGGTTATCTTAAAAGAATTTTAAGACAAAAAATTAAAATTGGTCATGCGGGAACGCTTGATCCTTTCGCATCAGGACTACTTATTATTGCGCTAGGGCGTGAAGCAACTCGTCATCTTGCGCGCTTTATGTTGATGGAAAAAACATATATTGCCACCGGCAAATGCGGTGAGTTAACTGACACTCTTGATCACACGGGTACTATTGTTTCAATTTCTGATAAAATTCCATTACAAGAGGACTTGTATGCATCATTAATTTCTTTTGGTTCTTCATACGAACAAGTTCCCCCGCTTTATTCTGCCCTTAAATATCATGGTAATCCATTATATGCGCTAGCACGTCAAAAAATTATAAGCGTAGAACAATTGCGTGAGGTTGCCGAAGGTAAACGTAAAGAGGTACAATTATATGATATGCGATTATTATCATATAATATGCCTTATTTTACTATTCAAGCTCGTGTTTCTCGTGGTACCTATATTCGTACACTTATTAATGATATTGCAATTAATGTAGGAAGTTGTGCAACAACGTATCAGCTTGCACGCACTGCAATTGGTCCATTTGTAATTAGTCAGGCAATAGATTTAAAAGCTATCATTTCTATTGAGGATATTAATCGATTTATTATTTCTGTTGATACTATGTTGCCAGACTGTTAATTAATTTTTTTCTTATATAATAAATTTTTTTGAAAAAGTTTCTTGATTTGCTTGTTTTACTTTTCGTATAATAAGTTCTAATAGAATTAATAGATTTTTTAAAAGGAGTTTAAATGATTATACGGAAAAATATAAAGATATTTATTTTTTTTATATTTTGTATCTTGCAGGTTGGTAGTAGTATGAGTTATTTTAATAAAAAAGGAAATGATATGTCTATGATTAAGTGGCGACCATTTGCTGATCTTGAAGATTTATGGGAATTTAAAAAAATGCGATCTCAGGATTTTGATTTGGCACATGATATGTATGAGAAAGATGGTAATATCATTGTTACAATGAATGTTCCAGGTATCGATGCAGAGGATATCAATGTTCATGTTGATAATAATGAATTACATGTTTCAGCTGAGCGTAAAGAAAAAAAAGAGGTTAATGACAAGGATTATTACCATAAAGAGATTAAGTATGGTAGTGTTTCTCGTTTTATAACTTTGCCATGTGCTGTTGATGAATCAGGTATAGTTGCAGAATTATCTGACGGTGGCGTTTTAACAATCACCTTACCAAAGATTGAACAAGAAGAAACTAAAAAAATTAAAGTTATGCGCAGATAAGAACTATTTTTTCTATAGTTAAAAATTACTTGGAGATAAACTCCAGGTAATTTTTTTTAAAACTATTGCTGATTTGTACTTATCTTAATTATAATAATATCAGTTAGAAATTTAATATAATTATTGTCATTATTGTTTAAAAGGAGAATATCATGCGCACCTTGATGAGTCGTATTTTTAAAAAAAACAAAGTAACCTTTTTCGTTAATTTACTAGTATTTTTTGTTAGTATTAGTGGGAGAGATATTAATGTTTCAGGTAGATTAGCTTTAGGGAAAGAAGAATCTTCTCAGTTAGAGCGCGATGCAACAAATGATATGGAAAATGAAGAAATTGTTGCATTGAAGTCTGATCGTTATACACAAACAGAAGCACATTTACAGCTAGAAAATATAAGAAAGTTAATTAGAAAAAATTATCAAGTTGAGCCGTATTTAGGTCTTATAGCAACTGTTTTAGCTAATGAAGCTAAATATAAAAATACGCATTATGCTTTTTATAACACCACATCTAACGTTTGGCGATTAGCACAAGATTTATATACTCGTCTATATGCATATGAAAACCCGATAGATGTTAAAAAAGATTTTAAATTTTTGCGGTTTGGTAATGAAGCTATTAATTCGACTGCACAAAGTTTTTTAATTAATGAACTTAAGTCTAAGGGCCTTGTTGATGATAACACAGAAACAGGCGCTATTCTTTTATCGGTAAACCTTTCTTTGTTTGGTAATGTAGGATTTCCGGGTGAATGTTCTTGGGAGTATTTTGTAAAACCGCAAGGACATAAAACTCCTGATCGTGAATTATATGAGAATATGATGGATCGATTTGGCTTAAGTCATAACTATATTGATGAACTGATATCCTTGGTTAATATATATGATACCAAGGAAGATACTATTATTCAGGTACTTGTTCCGCAAGACAAAATTGATGAAATTGGTTATTTAGCATGGGTAAAAGGTATTCCTGCTCATGGCGACACTATCAATTGGATTTTAAAAAATGCAAAATCAAAAAGCTTCACAAGGCACGTAAGTCCGCTTATGGAAAAATTAACTGATAAGTTTGCTAAGGAAAAAAATACAAATCCATTATACAAGGATATGATGGAAGGTATTGAAGAGGGTGAGTTTAGTTTAGCATCATTTTTAAAAATTTATCGCAATACTCCATGGAAAATTAAAGAAATCAATGATGTAACCGGACGTTTACTATTTACACCGAATGTGTTACTCAATCCGGAATCAGATGTTAAGTTTTATCGTTTTTCAATGGTTGAGCAAGACAAATTAAGAGCATACAATAGAAAGCTTAATATCATTATTGATAAATTAATTGCGGAAAAAGAAATCAAACCAGTTCAGGTTGAAGTTTTATCAGAATAACTGTCATAATTTTTAATAAAAAAAAGACCGAAGTTAATTCCGGTCTTTTTTTATTAAAACTATTGCTGATTTGTATTTATTTTAATTACAATAATATCAGGTATATATTTTTATTTAAAAATTAATTTAAATATTTTTTGTTTGAATTAAAAAAAAGAAAGGGGTGCGATGAGTAATCTGATGAGAAATATAGTAAGAAAAGGACAATTAAGTTTTTGTGTAGTTTTACTTTTATTTTTTATTGTTAGCAAAGCGAGAGTTGTATCTCAAGCGCTAACAACTGAGCTTGCAAAGGCGCAACAACAAGGCGCTGCTATAATAAAATCTGAAAATGATGAATATGTACAATCTGAAGCTCATATGCAGCTGGATGAAGTGAAAGAAAAAATGTCGAAATTTATTATGCGGGTACCGGGAGATATTAACCAACCGGAAAATCAAAAGACTCCTAATGAAATGGTTACTCCATATTTAAATATTGTTGCAGCGGCATTAAATAAAGAAGTAGAATTAAAAAACAGTCATTATGTTTTTTATAATGGTACTAGTAATGGGTGGCGTGTACCACAAGATTTGTATAAAGGATTGTATGCGCATTATAATCCACAAATTTCAGTCAAAGATTTTACCTTTGTGCGATTTAGTGATTTGCCAAGTATAAAGGCTCAAGATTATTTACGTGAACATCTTGTGGAATATGCTGGTATAAATGACAATGCGCAAGAGGTCAGGGACGTTTTAATTTCAACCAATTTTGCATTGTTTGGTAATGTTGGTTCTCCGGGAGAATGCACCTGGAATTACTTTATAGAACCTAAAAGTCATAAGTGGCCATTTCCACAAAATTATAAACAAGTTATAGATTCTTTTGATGTAACCTATAATTTCGATGAATTAATAAAGGAAACAGGTGAATTGTCAGATATGCTTTCGCATGCAAGTTCTGAACAAACTTTGTTGCAGTTCTGTATCCCGCAAGATAAAGTTGATGACGTTGCTTATTTGGCGTGGATCCTTGGTTTTCCTGCCCATCCAAAATCAATGACACTTATGGAAGAGAGAATGGCAGATAAACCAAGAGTTGGTCATTTTACGGGTAAAGCAGTGAAATCGGTAATGAAACAGTTTAAAAGAGATGAAAATAATCCTATTTACAAAGAATTGATACAGGCTGCGGATAATGGTGACTTTGGAATTAGCGGATTTATGGATGTGTTTCGGAATGATCCCTTTGCAATTAAGAATGCCAATGAGTTGCAGGCGAGACTTCTTATAACAAAAGATATAGTACAAAATCCAGCATCAGGGGTTAAAATTTTTAGTTATTTTACAACTCCACAAGATATTCAAGATGCCTATTTAAAAAAACTTGATACTCTAGTTTCAAAAATTATTGCTCAGGAAAATAGCAAAACATCTGCGCAAAAAACTGCTGATCGTGCGAAAAATGAAGCAATATTTGAAAGAATAAAGGCAGAAGCTAAAGAAGAAGCTGATGCGCAAGAAGCGGAAGCTAAGAAAGCTGCAAAAGAAGTTAAAGCACATGAAAAGACAGCTTTACCAAACCATTAAAAAAAATAAAAAATTGAAAGATTAATGAGGAGATTAAAATGTTTATAGGTAAATTCTATTATATGCGAGGATTAGCATTATCTTTGATAGTACTTTTTTGGACAAGTGTTTTACCGCGAGTAACGAATATTCCAACACAAGTAGAGAATCGTCAGCAACCTATAAATACTCCAATTATTCCTTCCATAGAAATACCAACTATTCCTGCATCTGAAGAGTCTATAGAAACACAAACAAAATTTACCCAAACTGAAGCCTATTTTCAAGTACCAACATTAAGAAAAATGGTTACTGAAGAATTTACCGGCACATTTGAGGTCGTCCGATATATGAATATTGTTTCGCGTTGTATGGCTAAAGAGGCAGAATTTAGGCAGGGTCATTGGGCCTTTTATCATACCATGAGTAATGCTTGGATCGTATGGCAAGACACGTTAACAAAGCTTTTTAATCATTTTAATCCAGCAGAAAAAAAGGGAAATTTTACCTTTATGAGAATTAGGGGTCGAAAAGTACCGCAAGAAGCAAAAGAATTTTTGTTAAGTTCATTGTCCGAAAGTGGTCTTGTGGATGATAATAATGAAGCTCGTGGTGTATTATTATCAGCAAATTTATCGCTCTTTGGTAATACTGGACTTGGTAGTGAAAGTTCATGGCGATATTTTATGAAACCAAAACAACATTCAGAACCTAACCAATCATTATATAAAGATGTAATGGATGAATTTGGTGTATCAGATGTATACATTCAAGAATTAATAGCATTACAAAAATTATTTACTACAAAGCAACAAACGCTTTTACAAATATTTGTTCCTAAAAATTTGATTGATGATATTGGTTATTTAGCATGGGCTACTGGTATTCCTGCGCATCAACCATCAATTGATTGGGTAAGGACAAATATTGCCAACAGGACTTATAAAGGCAAAGCTGGTAAACCCGGAGCTTTATGGGCACTGGCAGGATTAAAAGATCAATTTAAAACAGAACAAAGTAAAAATCCTCTATTTAAAGAGATGATAAGTGAGGTTGAAAAGGGTTATTATAGTTTGAATGATTATCTCAATAAATATTGTAGTGATCCTTTAAATGTACCAAATATGAATTATGTTCAAGCACGACTTCTTTTTGCAGATGATGTTTTATTAAATCCTACGTCAGGAGTGATGATGTTTAGACATAATGAAGTTGATAACAAGACAATGAAGGAATATGAAAATCGCTTGAATGCTATTGTTGATAAAATTATTAGTACAAAAAAATAATACGATTGTAAGTAATATGTATTAAAACAAGAAAGTAATAGAGTGAAACTTACTGTGCATGCATTATGTAAAAAAATAGGTTTTATTGCTTTAATATTATTGTTATTAACGGTAGTTGATAGTGCTCTTTGTTCTGCTGTTTTACATAAAGATAGCAATCAAAAAATAGTGCTTCCAGCAACAAAACTATCTTTGGAGCAAATTCATGAACTTTCATCAGAACAAGGACAATTACGTAATAATATAACTAGAGGTAGTAATGTTGTACATGAAGATCGATTTACGCAGTCAGAGGCACATATGTCTTTACCAGAAATACAAAAATTAATTGCATCGCATTATAATATAAAGCCTTATCAAAAGATTATTGATACAATGTTAGCTCAAGAAAAGAAATATAGTGATGATTATGTTTTTTATCATGGTATAGATAATGTTTGGCGTGTTCCGCAAGATCTTTATACACGATTATTTTTTCATTTTAATGGATTACCTCAGACGTTACTACAACAGTTTATATTTTTACGATTTGAAGACATACAAATACCATCCATAGTGCAAACTTTTTTAATTTCTCAGTTAAAAAAAAACGGTTTAATTAATGATCATGAATTAGGGCAATTGCTTTTATCTGTTAATTTAGCAATTTTTGGTAATGTTGGTGTGCAACCTGAGTGCGCCTGGGAATATTTTATAAAATCTCGCGGTCATTTACGTCCTACGCGTGCAACCTATATAGCTATTATGGATAAATTTGGGTTGCCGCATACATATATTGATACATTAATTGCCCTTGTTGATCTGTATAAAACATCGGAGCAAACTATAGTACAACTATTTATTCCAAAAAATAAAGTTGATGAAGTCGGTTATTTATCATGGATTCGTGGTATTCCTGCGCATAAAAAAACTATAAATTTAATAATGGATAGTGTAACAAATAAACAGTTCTCCAAAACTGCTCCAGCGATAGTCCATTATGCAGAAGAATTTAAACGAGAACAAGAGAATAATATTGTTTTTAAAAACTTATTAGAACGTATCGATGAAAATGACTTTAGTTTAGGATATTTTTTAAAATTTTATCGAAATTATCCAGATCGTATCGAAAATATTAATAGGTATCAAGCTCGCCTTTTTTTAACTTCAAATATATTGCTTAATCCTCAATCAGGAGTTAAAATATTTCGTTATTCTACTGCAACATCAAAGCAATTAAAAAAATATCATGATAAGTTTGAAACTATTTTTCAAAAAATAATTAGAGAAAAAATGCAGCAAAATACTAGATAGGCTTGATGTTAGCAACAATGACGATGAGGGGTTTTTTCTTTATATATACCCTGTGATATATCTTTTTGATCTTGTATTTCTTTTAAAAATTTTTTTATATAAAAAAGATGATTATAGAATTGTGCAAAATCTGTTTGAAAGTCGTTATTGCCATTCAAAACTAAAACAGGAAGATGCTGTAATAATGATGGATTATTCTTTTTTTCTATAAAAAGATCTTCTTTTTGTTGATAAATCTGTTGAATAGTATCAAAAGATAATGCGGATTTTGATGATAAAGTATGTATTTGTATTCGTGTAAAAGCTATTTCTGGCGATACGCGTAAATAAACTATACCATCAGGATGATCTTCGTGATGATTTGAGCAGTTACTATGTGTTGCGAGCCAATCTTCATAAAGCATAACTGTACAAAAGAGAGTTTCTTCGCGCACACGTGTTAAAAAAATATCTATATCAGCGCCAATGGTACCGTCAAAGATAAGCATAATTTATCCTGTTTTTTTTATGAAATGTTACATTATTTAATTATATCATAAAGTGTTATTTTAAACGTTATTCTATGATAATACGTTGAATCTCTGGGTTTATTCCTGTTAAAACTTCTCTTACATTTTTAATTTCAGCAATTTGTGCAAGATTATGTGCATCAATTCTAGAGTGTTCTCCACCCAGAATAATTACTTCATCTCCAATGTGTGCATCAATATCAGTTATATCAATGATGGTTACATTCATTGCGATACGACCAATAACAGGCGCATAAAAACCATTAATATTTACGAATGTTTTATTTGAAAATCGAAATTGATATCCATCATAATAACCAATAGGCAAAAGCGCAATTCTGGTGATGCGGGTTGTTTGGTAGATACAAGCATAACTAACATATGAGTTAGCGGGAATTATTTTAATAGCAGTTATATGCGTTTTCCATGTCATAATTGGTCGCAATTGAGATGATTCAGGTCCAAACCCATAAAGCCCAGCACCTATGCGAAAAAAATTAAAGTAAGGTTGATAGTGAACGCTTGTAATTGCAACAGTATTACTCATATGTATGTTTTCAATGGTAATATTGTTGTCTTTGAGTTCCTCAAGAATTGTATTAAATTGATTGTATTGATGCATAGTAAATTCAGGATTGCTATCAGAAGCAGCAAAATGACTAAAAATCCCACTTATTTGTATATAATCTAATTTTCGTAACTGCTTAAGTAATACTACCGCCTGACTGGCAAGAACTCCCATTCGCGAAAGACCAGTATCTATTTTTACATGAACAGGAAATTGATATGAGTGTCTTTTACCTAAATCATTGAATTGCTGTGCATATTCTATGCTATCAACCATAAAGTGAATATTTTTTTTTATAGCTAGTTCAGGATTGGTATCACTATAACCAAGGACAAGAGTTGGCTTGCTGCAATTTTGTATAGCAAGCGCTTGCGATAACTGCGCAACACATAAAACATTAATATATTCATTTTCCTTACATAAAAGAGCCATTTGATGAAGGCCATGACCATATCCATTACCCTTGATAACCGCGGCAATTTTGTTCGAAGGTCCAATTATATGCTTATAAAAAACAGCATTATGATTAAAAGCGGATTTACTAATGGTAATATATGTTTGTTCTTTTAACATTTATTTTCCTGTTTTATTTCAGCTCTTTAATAGGCAAATTGTCGTTATTATAGTATAATATACTCTATATAAATTTCATTTTTTTGTGTAATTGCACAAAACATAAGGACTATTTCCATGATAAAAAAGAAAGATAAAGAGACCAAAGGTGAACTTATTTTTGGTATTCATCCAATTGTAGAATTATTAAAAGCCAAGCGACGTAAGCTTATTTCACTCTATACAACCAAACCAACACCACAGTCATTTGAAGAAATTCAAAAATTATGGCCTAAGTATCCTGTACCTATTCAATATGTTGCTCGTGAAGTACTTGATCGCATGGTTGGAACAACTGATCATCAGAGTGTTGTCGCATGGACCCATGCATTTCCTTACCGTAAATCATTTTTTGATCCTAAAAAGCATAAATTTTTGGTTATGATTGATGGGGTACAAGATCCACGTAATTTAGGTGCCATTTTACGCTCAGCATATTGTACTGGTGTTGATGGTGCAATTCTTATTAAACGTGGTGGAGCGCAGTTAACTGGTGTTGCTATTAAATCATCAGCAGGTTTAAGTGAACATCTTGATATGTATGTAGCACAATCAGCTTCATCAGCAATTATTGAATTGAAAAACGCTGGCTATACTCCCTATTTAGCAACATTTGATGGTGAAAATGCAGTAACATGTAAATATAAAATGCCATTATGTGCAGTAATTGGTGGTGAAGGAACTGGTATTTCCAAATCAATTTTATCATCAGGCATTCATGTAACATTACCACAAAAAGAAAGCGATATCTCATATAATGCTTCTGTTGCTGCGGGAATTTTATTATTTTTGATTTCCGAATATCGTCAAAAAAATAGCTAATAATAAATATTTAATAAAAAAAAACAACTATCAACGAATTAAATTATTTGATTAATTTGTGTTGATAGTTGTTTTTTAATTTTTTATAAAATTTTAAATTATAAAGGCAAAAATATCCAACCGTTATATTAAGATTTGCACGTGATTATAGCTTTGTTTTGTTGTATATAAAGATCATGTCCATAAAGATAAATCGCGTCATTGTCCGCTGCTATGTCACCAATCATGAACATAATTTGTGCGTTGTCAGATCCCGTTGCAGTGGCTAAAGTATTTTTTATATTCTTTATAGAAGACAAAAAACCGTTTGTGAGAGGGACGTTGCACTTTACTTTATATTCTTTAATTGGCTCTTGACGACAGTCAGTAATATTGACCGTTATTTCTACTTGATAGGGATAGATTCCATTATGTTTGCTTAATGAATCCATAGCTACACTATAGCTTCCTGTTAACAATGCAATAAAAAATGACAAATATGACAATTTTTTCACAATAATCTTTCTGATAGATAAGTTATATATTTATATTTCAGATATCAGTGTGGCAATAATTGTTATTTTGTCAATTTTAGTAAAATTGAGATTAATTATTGACTATTTTGCTCCCAAAAGAGTAATACAATAAAGATAGGGAGGGATAAGGTGAGAAAATATATATTAATTGTTGCTACGTTATTGCTAATGATTGTTATTGGGCTGAGATGGAATTCAGCCACTTTTTTTTCTGTTGAAAAATATCGGTGTTCACAAAGTAACCTTCTTTCTGATGCATGTTTTTCTGCAATAAATGACTCTTTAGGTATTTTATTACAAAAAAATCTATCTGCCCATGCAATAATCGATCATTTAAAAGAGCAATTTCCTGTACTTACCGCAATAGAGCTTTCCTATCGACCCGAAGAAGTTGCTATTAAAATACATTCTCAAAAACCACTATGTTGCATCAACACTACATTAGTTCTTACGTCTTATAATAAACTTCTTTCGCGTGATTTTTTTTCTATACATGCTATTGAGGCAATTCCAAAAATTACAGTTTTGCATGATGCTCTTCTTAAAAAACCGCTAATTATTTCTTCCGTATTGCAAAGTTTACCAGTAAATTTTTATGAAACATATAATCTTGAATTGATAAATGAACATTGTATTCATCTTATTGATAAAAAATATCCTCAATTTATTATTGTGTTTTCCGTTGATCAAGAAAAATTACTCAATACATTCGATCAATGTGTATTGATAAAACAAAATATTGATACACGAAATGGATTTAATAAAGGAATTACTTGGATAGCAGATACGCGATTTGCTCATTATATTATTGCTTATAAGACATAAAAAAAGGAGTGATTATGGCACGACTTATTAAGGATAATATTATTGTATCTATTGATGTTGGTACAACAAAAATTTGTGTTCTTATCGCACGAAAAATGGGCGATCAAATTGAAATTATTGGTATAGGAAAATCACCGTCATATGGTTTACAAAAAGGAGTAGTTGTTGATATTGCAAAAACGATTAGCTCTATTTCTTGTGCGGTAAAAGAAGCTGAGATGATGGCGGGATTTACGGTTGAATCAGCATATATTGGTATTTCTGGTAGCCATATTGGCGTACTCAATTCTGCGGGAGTTACTCCCATTAAACATGATCGAATTAGACAATCTGATGTTACAAATGTTCTTGAATCGGCAAAAGCAATTGCCGTTCCTGAAGGTCGTCAAATTTTACATATTTTACCAAAACAATTTATTGTTAATGGTCAAGATTACGTAAAAGATCCCATTGGCATGTATGGAGTACGTCTTGAAGTCCTTGCTCATATTATTACTGGTGCCGTTTCATCGGTGCAAAATTTATTAAATTGTTGCCAAAGCGCTGGTGTACTCGTTAATGATATTATATTAGAGCAACTAGCATCAGCAGATGCTGTATTGAGTGAAGATGAGCGAGAATTGGGTGTTGGTATTATTGATATTGGTGGTGGGACATCAGATGTCGCGTTTTATAAAAATGGTGCCGTACAACACACTATGGTTTTTCCTGTAGCAGGTAATCATGTTACCAATGATATAGCAATTGGATTGCGGATTATGAAAAACGAAGCGGAAAGAATAAAAAAGCGTTATGGATTTGCGATGAGCAGCCTTATTGAAGTTGAGGAACTTGTTGAAGTTGAAATGATGCAAGGAGAGGATTTACAAATTGTACGTCTTTCTGATCTGGTTTTAATTATTGAACCACGCATGAGAGAATTATTTAGTTTAATTAATGAAGAAATTAAAAAAGGTAATTTACAACAATTTATGACGAACGGAATTGTATTAACTGGTGGTGGTTCTTTGTTAGCAGGCGTACGAGAATTAGCGGAAGAAATTTTTGATTGTCCCGTACGTATTGGCAAACCACGTGTTTTATTTGATTTAGTTGAAACTTTACAAAGCCCATTATATGCAACAGGGTATGGATTATTAGTGTATGTTTTACATAATGATAAAAAGATGCAAATGCATTTGAAAGATGAGGGATTAAGACGACGCATTTTTGAGCGAATGAAATCATGGGTATCAGATTTTTTTTAATAGAGCAATGAATATAAAAAAAAGGGAGAGATAATGATAGAATTTGAACAAGAATCGCTACAGCGTCCAAAGTCTATGGTATCGATTAAAGTGATTGGTATTGGTGGTGCTGGAGGTAACGCAGTTGATAGTATCATAGAAGCAGGATGCCAGGGAATTGGGTTTGTTGTTGCAAATACTGATGCACAAGCATTGGAATTTTCAAAAGCACAACATAAAATTCAGATTGGTGTTAAGTCCACAAAAGGGTTGGGGGCTGGGGCAAATCCAGAGATTGGTAAGCGCGCGGCAGAAGAAGATTTGGATAAAGTAATGGAAGCTCTTAGTGGAGCTGACATTGTTTTTATTATTGGTGGCATGGGTGGTGGAACTGGTTCTGGGGGGTTACCTGTAATTGCGCGAGCATTGCGTGAAAAAGGTATTTTATCAATTGCTATTGTAACACGACCTTTTTTATTTGAAGGTAAACGTCGTGCATCAGTAGCAGAGGCAGCAATTGAACGACTTAAGCACGACGTTGATACATTAATTGTTATACCAAATCAAAAATTGCTTGAAGTTGTTGATCAGCATGTTTCAATGATTGATGCATTTGCAATGATTAACGAAGGAATTTTGAGTCAATCAGTGCGTGGATTATCCGATATTATTACAAGACCAGGACACATTAATGTTGATTATGCTGATATTCGTACCATTATGAAAGATCGTGGTCTTGCGGTAATGGGTACAGGAAAGGCTTCAGGTATTGGACGTGCACGTCATGCAGCTTTACAGGCAATATCATCCCCCTTGCTTGAAAATATGAGTGTTGTTGGCGCGCATGGAGTACTATGCAATATCACGGGTGGCAAAGGACTTGGTTTACATGAAATTAGTGAGGCCGCATCAGTTGTTTATGAGCAAGCGCATGAGGATGCCAATATTATTATTGGTTCTGTTATAGATGAGAATCTTAATGATGAAGTTATTGTTACTATTATAGCTACTGATTTTGAATGCCCCGCTACACAGAAAAATGAAGAGATATTAATGGAAGAGACGCATATATATCAAGAAAAAATTATGCATAACAATGAAGCAGCATTATCATTCAATGCATCAGTACCATTATCTTTAAATAAAGAAATTGAAACTTCAATGATTACAGATAAAGAAAAATATCATACATCAAAACATCATACAGATTCGTTGGAGCAGGTGAATACATTCGGTGGAGCAAGAGATTCGCACGATTTAGATATACCAACATTTATGCGTCAAAAGAATTAGTGGTTTTTTGCATGAGTATGAGTGGATGTTGATAAAATTCAATTACATAAAAATATAAGGTAAATGAATTATATAAGTATAAGTTTATTGGCCTTATATTTTTATGCCTAATTGCTTATAATAACATTGCATGATATATTATTTGTAATTATTACTGCTAATAAAATTAATATATCAAAAGAATTTTTATGAATAAATATTATATTGCTTTGTTATGGATAATGATTTTTTTTGAATTAACTGTTTTTGCTATGGATGAATTGATAAAATGTTCAGATGCAGCTACATATGTAATTACTTTTTGTGATACACAAACAAAAAATGCACTAGGTAAGACCTCATCAAGGTTTAATTATCTTTGCTCTCATCATAATCTTGATAGAATTCTTTCTTGTAACTCATCTTCTTTGACCAAAAAACAAAAAGAATATGCATTGTTATGGGCGGTGCAAAGAAAAAAATATATAACGGTAGAAAATCTACTTAAATGTGACGCTGACGCTAATGCAAATAATCTTTTTTTAAAACTTCATCCATTAACAATTGCGCAGCACAATAATGATTCTCACATGATTCAACTTTTACAATCTTATGGCAGCGCACTTTCGGTTAATGCTCCTATAATACCACCTTTTGTTATTGCAACTTTTACTAAAGATATTCAGGCTCTACAAAAATGCATAAAAGAAAAAAACTATGAACAACATTATGTTTGTAAGCATTGGAACAATAATAATATACTTTATATCGCCGCAGTACTAGGAGATGCTAATATATTTGAGATTCTTCTTAAAGAAGAAGTTTGGTGTAAACAACTTAATATAGCAAATACATATAAATTGACACCTATTATAATAGCTGTTTCTCTAAATCATATTGAAATTATAAAACTTTTGGCTGCGCAAAAAACTATCACCTTTAACTCGGCAAATTCTGAAGAACCTTCTGCTTTGTATGTAGCTGCACAAAATGGGTATAATGAGGTTATAAAAATTTTACTTGCACACAAAGAGATTCATGTAAACGAGTTATTTAACAATAAACATACCCCCTTACATATTGCGTCTTTTAAAGGAAACATGCATACAGTACAACTTCTTTTAACGGATAAAAATATAAACGCTATTTTTACCGGTGAAGCAACTCCTCTTTACGTTGCCACACAACAGGGACATCTTGATTGTGTAAAAATATTATGCCTTGCAAACCCAAACGCAATAAATATATGTTACTTTAAGTATTCGCCACTTCATGTTGCTTCATACAATGGTCAGATAGAAATAGTGAAACATTTACTTAGTTACAAGAATATTAATACAAGTTTAAAAACGTTAGGAGGTGAAACACCTCTTTCTATTGCCTGTCACAATAAGCATTCTGAAATTGTTACGATATTGTTAAAACATAGTCCATATGTAATAAATGAATGTAATATAGATGGTAACTCCCCTTTACATATTGCTGTAAAATTCGGCGATACAGCAATCATTAAATTATTAGTAAATACAAAAGAAGTTAATATCAATAGTGTTAATGATGACAATAAAACGCCTCTTGATCTAGTTAAATTGAACAAAATTAAAATTACAAAAATTTTACGTAAGCATGGTGCTTTGTGTAAAAAAGATTTGTGGAGTAAATATTATCTTTTTAATTGTTGGAATGTTGTGAGATCAATATGGTGAACAATTTTTAGTAGATTGATTTATTCTTGTTGTATCGACCTGGTGTAATTAAAAATGTTAGTTAAAGCATATTAACTAATATAAACAAATAACTGCATTTTGTTTTCCGCTTGTTCTGAGTGTTTTTCTCTTCTTGTGGCGAGATATTTGTAAAACCCTAAAGATTTATACTTTTCTGAATAAACGTACCGATAGATAGTTTCGGTTGATATTTTTGTTTCCACGTCATTATCAAAGTGGTCCAATTTTGGTAGAAGTTTATTTTTACGCTCTTTTTGCCATTTGATCTGCTCTATCAGACAAATATGGTATTTTCTTATCGTATCTATTACGCCTAAGCTCTTGTAAAATAGTTGATTTACTCCGATCAATTATGTTTCCAATAACTTTTAAACTTTGTTCTTTTTTGTCATAAATCAAATGTTATTTTTCTTTCTTCGATTTTCAATTGAGTGTAAACTTTCAGATGTAACCTTTTTGGTAGTGTTTATTTTTTTTCAGAAACAGTTTATCACTTAAAAATTTGCACTTCATATTAGAACTTTCTAATTAATATATCAAAAGAGTTTTTATGAATAAATATTATATTGCTTTGTTATGGATAATGATTTTTTTTGAATCAACTGTTTTTGCTATGGATGAATTGATAAAATGTTCAGATGCAGCCACATATGTAATTACTTTTTGTGATACACAAACAAAAAATGCATTAGGAAGACCTCATCAAGGTTTAATTATCTTTGCTCTCATCATAATCTTGATAGAATTCTTTCTTGTAATTCATATTCTTTGACCAAAAAACAAAAAGAATATGCATTGTTATGGGCGGTG
>DATIEE010000015.1 GCA_035455925.1 Candidatus Babeliales bacterium | reverse complement strand
TCTAAGTAGAAATGTCTCAATTGGTAGGGAAAATCGGATGGTACAACAAGAAAAATATGGTAGATATGCGATATTTGCTAACGGTGGTAAGCAATATCAAGCAATTGAAGGTCTTACAGTTGCTATTGAAAAGATAGA
The DNA here is from genome assembly GCA_035455925.1 of Candidatus Babeliales bacterium. Classification (NCBI taxonomy): domain Bacteria; class Candidatus Babeliae; order Candidatus Babeliales; species Candidatus Babeliales bacterium. The sequence continues at coordinate 63,173 of DATIEE010000015.1, read as the reverse complement.
TGGCGAAACTGGTGATACGTTTGAAATTAATACAGTATTGTTTCGTAAATTAGCTGAAGGTCAATTCGAAATTGGTCAACCGCTTGTAGACGGAAAAATTACTGCTACAATAGTCAAGCAAACCAAAGACCCTAAGGTGATTGTGTTTAAATTTAAACGACGTAAAAAAGTGCGCGTTAAAAATGGACATCGTCAACCAAAAACGATTATAAGAATTGATACTATAGCATAAATATTTTTATAATTGTGCTGTAAAAATTAGGAGACTCTAATGAGTCTCTTTTTTTTATACAAAAATTTATTTATTTTCAATTTAAATATACTACGTAGTATTGGTAGATTATTAAGAGTAAAAATACTCACAAAAGAACTGTTATGAATTATAGCTTAAAGCAGAATTTTTTAAAATACTGTATGGTATTGTTTGTGATGTTTTTGGAATGAATAGTTTTTCTATGATAGGGGTATTTTCTCCAAAAGATATTGCTTATGCACTTCAAAGTTGAATTTAGGTTATAATACAGTGTATTTTAAAAGACCTTTATTTGCCTATTTTTAATAAATTAATTTCTTTATCTGACATATGTATCATTACCATTGCTTAATAACGTTTTTTTAGTAAGATAATTGTAAAAAAATAAGACATCATAGCATATAAAAAGGAAGTATCTAATTGATGTGTATAATTTATTATTTTTGGCAATTAATTTTTTTATTAATAAGTGTAATAATACCACTTATATGTATGGAATATGATCATAATGTTGTTAATTTTATGGGAGATTGTTCTGTTGTTTCTATAAAAAAATCGAATGTAGTGTTGATGAATAGATTATATAACCATTATCTGAAAAATAAAGAAGAAGCAGATAGGGGTTGTATGGTTCCGCGTTTGTCTTATATATCTGGTCAAGCATTGAATGTAGTGCATAATGCGCTTACCGTTAGACCTGATAAATTTAAAAATTATTATGATAAACTATCTCAAAATGAGCGTACTCTGCTTATAAAAACATCAGGTGAATATAATGATGAGGGAAAACAAGTCATGCTTGATGTTCCTGAAATAACTAAACGATTAATTAATGTTTATTTTGATGATAATAATTTGTGCGATCATATAAAAAGTTATTGGAAAGATGAGGAAGAAGAAGATATTCGCTCTTATTTTAAAGAAAAATTTATTTTGGGTATGGGACTATCTCCAACTAAAAAACCAGTAGCTGGTTTTATAGAATGTTTTTTGCAGGACGATATTTATCCAGGATCATTGTTTATTAATAATAGTCATGCGATTGATCAATATAACTATTCTATCCCTGTAAGGATTGCGAATAAAGAACAATGGCTTTCATGAAGAAATTTCTTTATTAAGTAATGTCGATACAAAGTTGCTGCAAGAAAGTGAACATATATTTTTTGCAAATAGTGGAGTAACATCATTAATCAAACGATTATGTAAAGAATGTAAAGAAAAAGGAATTATAACCTTAGATAAAAATAGTTCAACCTATGAGATGTTGATGGATTGGGCTAAAGATCAATCTTTATTAAAAATTTTGAAGCAATGTTTACCTATCCAAGAGAAATGAAAAATAATTAATCAATTTTATTATAGATCCAGTCTGGTGCAATATATAATGCCCATGCTACGATACGCCAGATTGGAGAAACATAAACAATTTTCTTTTTTTGTTCAATACCATCAAAAATATAGTGCGCAGCCCGATGAGCAGAAATCATCCAAAATGGCTTTCTATAAGTATGTGCCATAGCGGTATCAACAAATCCTGGTTTAATGTCAGTGACAGTAATTGTAAGTTTTTCGCGAGCAATTTTTTTTCTTAATCCTTGCAGGTAGTTTGAAATAAAAGCTTTTGATGCATTATATGCAGGTGCGGCATCATTACCACGAATGCCTGCAATAGAAGAAATTACCGCGAGATGTCCACTATTTTGTTGAATAAAATAATGCATACTCGCTGTTACCATCCTGCAAAAACCAGTAACATTAACATCAATTGTTTTTTTATCAATAGCAAAATCTAGCGCTGGATTTCGATCCCCAATGCCAGCACAAATTATCATAATATCGACACCATTCATTTCATTAATTAATTCTAAAAGTTTGCTTTGAGCATTGTCATTAGATACATCAATAATAGATTTGTAAGTTTTTACACTTATTTCCTGCTGAAGAGATGTAAGAAGGTTTTCTTGTGGCGCAGCTATACCAACAGTGTATCCGTTAGTAGCCATGATTTTAGCAAGCTCTCGGCCCATACCAGAAGAAGCACCAATAATAATAACCTTTTTTTGCTTCATTTTGTCCCTTTTTTATAATTTCGCTAGTTTTTCCAAACTTTTATTTGGTCCAGCAAAAATGAGTTTATCAAGTTCTTTGATAATATAATCGGGACCAATGGCTATAATTTTTTCTTCTTCTTTTTTACCAATACAATAAATGTTATAGTTGATAAAAAAATTTAATTCTTCAATATTTTTACCAATAAAAATATCAGGCGCAACTACATTGGTAACAGAAAAATTTTTAGCTAAACGAGTTACATCGACAAATGGGGAACTAAGATTATCAGCCAGACGAATACCAATTTCTTGTTCTGGTAAAATAACGCGATCAGCACCAACAAGAGATAAGATTTCTTTATTAAGATCATCAATTGCCCGAGTAATAACATACGGTGTTTTAAGATGTTTTTTAAGCAGCGCAGTGATAAGTATTGTTTGTGTGCTATTCTCGCCCATAGCAACGATTACCGTATCAATTTCATCAACGCCAACACTACGCAATGATGCTTCATCAGTGACATCCATAACAATTGCATGTGCAACAGAATCGCGAATAGAGGCGATAATTGATTCGTTATTATCAATAGCAAGCACTTCCATACCATTTTCTGATAACACTGTTGCTACTTGATAACCAAATCGTCCAAGTCCAATAACACAAAATTTCATCTGTTTCCTTTAGCTCCATTGTTATCCGAGCATTACTCGCTCTTCGGGGTAGGAGAATTCAATAGTTTCTTTTCTTGTTTTTAGTTTAAGACCTAAAATAAATGTAAGTGAGCCTATGCGACCAATAAACATAGTTGCCATGATAAATAGCTTACCAAAATCAGATAATTTTTCTGTTCCTTTGTACGAAAAACCTACATTACTAAATGCAGAAACAGTTTCAAAAAAAACATCTAAAAAATTCCAACTTGTCTCTGTTAATAACAAACAAAATGTCGTAAATAATATCCATCCTATACTTAATGCTATAATCGCAATAACTTTATATATTTGATCAAGTGGAATTTCACGTTCAAATATTTTTACTGATGTTTGGCCATTAATTGCCGATCTAATCGTGCTTAAAAAGAGCACAAGACTAGTAATTTTTATACCACTTCCCGTGGATCCTGGCGCCGATCCAATAAGGCCAATAATCATTATAAAAAAAATTGTTGCGGTATGAAAATCAGGTAAGTTGCCAAGCACAAAACCGCAACTTTTAAATGATATTGCATGAAAAACAGCATTCGCACATTTAAGTGGAATAGAGACATTGTGTAATGTATGACTATTTTCTAGGATAAGAAATAAAATGGTAGCGACTACTAACAATACGCTCGTACCATATAAAATAATTTTACTATGCAATGAAAAACGATGAGGTTTTTTAGAAAAAAAATAAGCATAACCATGTAGCATAATTTCATGCCAGGTAATAAATCCTAATCCACCAAAAAATGTTAAAAAACTAGTTGTTATAAGAAATAAATAATTAGTGCTATATCGTTGCAAATTTTGTTCTGTTAAAAAATGAAAAAATGATATACCAGCATTACAAAATGCTGATATTGAATGGAAAAATGAATAGAATAATGCATTTTTTAATGAATACTCTACCTTAAATATAGAAAAAAATAATAATGCACCTATAACTTCAAGGGTAATTGTTGCAGTAAACGTAAAAATAAGTATTTTTTTTATATTCTCCCATGAATCAAGTTCAAAAAGTTGTCCTGCCATAAACCGTGTTCCAAGACCTAAATCGATAAAAAGTGAAATAATAAAAAGGCTCATAGTTGCAAGACCAAGTGCTCCGATTTGAATGAGTCCAAGAATAACTGTTTTGCCAAAAAAGGTAAAATTGCTAAGTGGAATCGTAAATAATCCGGTAACACATGTTGCAGATGTAGCAGTAAAAAGCAAATCTATAAATGCTATTGATTGAATATGGGCTATTGGCAATGCAAGTAGTAATGTTCCACAGATAATGAGAATAAAAAAGGAAAAAATAATAATATGCGCTGGGGATATATCAATTAATTTTTTCTTGCCCATGTAGTCCCTTTATTAATCCTTCTTAGGATGTAACATGTCGGTAAGATATAATTCAATCTTTTCATTACTTATACGTTCTTGTTTAAGCGTGTCACGATTACGCACAGTAACGCAATTGTCATTTAAGCTATCAAAGTCATAGGTAAAGCACAGAGGAGTACCTATTTCATCCTGTCGACGATATCGTTTACCAATTGATCCTGATTCATCAAATTCTACCGTAAAATCGCTGTTGGCGATTCGTCGGTATATTTGTTTCATGTTGTCACTTAATTTTTTAGTAAGCGGTAGAAAAGCAGCTTTAATAGGAGCAATTGATGGATGTAATGCAAGAACAGTTCGTTCTTCGCCACCTAAATTATCGCTGCGATAAGCATCAAAAAGAACGGTTAAGAAAAGCCGATCACTTCCAACGGAACACTCAATAACATGTGGCATATATGATTGCTGTGTTTCCTCATCAAACACTGATAAATCTTTTCCTGAATATTTACTGTGTTGCGTTAAATCAAAATCACCACGATGAGCAATGCCTTCAAGTTCTTTCCAACCAAATGGATATTCGTATTCAACGTCACTTGTTTTTGATGAATAATGCGATAATTCATTTTGTTCATGCGCACGCAAACGAATACGATCAGGGTTAATACCAATTGTTTTATAAAATGCAAGACGTATTTTAGACCAATAGTCAAAATATTCTTGAGATTGTTGCGGTGAACAAAACCATTCAAGTTCCATTTGTTCAAATTCACGCATGCGAAAAAGAAATTGTTTTGGTGTTATTTCATTACGAAAGGATTTACCAATTTGTGCAATACCAAATGGGAGTTTTACACGATTTGAAGACATTACATTTTTGAAATTTATGAAAATAGATTGTGCTGTTTCTGGACGAAGATATGCTGAGGAACCCTGTCCTGCAACTGCACCAAGATCTGTTTTAAACATCATGTTAAATTGCCGTATATCAGTCCATGCATTTTTACCGCAGTGAGGACACGGTCCCGTAATATTTATATCAGGATCATCCGCACGAAATCGCTTTTTACAATTAGTGCAATCGATCATAGGATCATTAAAATTATCACTATGTCCTGAAGCTTTCCAAATACTTTCTGGACCGAGTAATGATCCTTCGAGAAATAAAATTGTTTTATCAGAAGATTTTATTGATTTCTTCCATGCATTTCTAATGTTATCTTTTAACAATGTACCAAGAGGACCAAAATCATAAACACCATTTATTCCACCATATATTTCTGCTGATTGAAATACCAATCCACGCCTTTTACATAATGCAATGATATCTTCGAGTGTTGGCCTAGGGAGTGACATAAAAAGATCCTTTATAATTTTAATGTAAGCGCAATTATATTATGATAGCGGTTTGATGTGATTTTGACAAATTCAACGATATTTTTTGTGGGTAATGGTAGTAAAAAATGATACTATCAACATATATACTGCACTCTACAAAAGATAAATTATCATGAAAAATTTATCTTTTATAGAGTACAAATGTTTTCTAAATTGATACAAAAAAATCACGTGTATATTAATAAAACAGAAACTATTTAGAATATAATCTCAACAGAAAAATAGTATCACATTATTTTTTATATATTATAGTAATATTCTTCACCATATCTTGTTTTAATATATTCTTGAAAGACTGGAATTTCTTTGATGTATTCTATAGCCAATTTATCGTAAGTATATAAAAATAGACTATTGGAATTCAGTGCTTTTGATGCTTTTATGCTTTGATTAATTTCATTTACATATTCTTCAGTGGGAGAAATTGATTGATATATTATAGATAGGTCTTGATTAGATTTTATTTCTTTCTGGTCATTTCCATAGATTGCATCATTATTATACGATACCTTATGCTTACCATACTGAATTTTTTTTTGTTCAAGCGCTTCAACCAATCTTTTTTTTCCTAATTTTTCAATTTTTTGATCTAATTTTAACTCTGGTTGATTAAAGTAAAAAAATGATTCATAAGGATTAAGAGCGTCAACATAAACTTTCTTTTTATGTGTTAAGTTTCTCTGAAGTGCAGAATAATCCACTAAAACAATTGGAACAAAATTATTTAACAAAAAATCTGGGCTCTTAAATAAAAAATCTTTGTCTTGATTTAGATATACTGCTGTCATATTACGTTTTATTAAACTTTTAACTAAGTCATGATTATCATGACTTGTTTTGCTAAAACTCATAATACTATTTCCATTCATGTAATTAACAACTGTTTCTTGACGTTCAACTGGTAATTGACCAAATGCGAATGGAATAATAGCAGTATCCATTGCAAAATAAATGCTATGTATTGACGCAACAAGTATAAGCATATGTACTTTTATCAAAAAACTATTCATACAAAAAATCTCTCATTGAAATTATTATAAAAAAATTAAATACTATATTTAATAGTACATTAGTGCTTAAAATAGTCAAATTTGAATTTACATACAATAAAGAATTGCTTTTTATCATTTATAGTGCTATGGACTATATCTATTTTTATGAAGTAACAATACAAAGCGTTAAAAGCCCAAATGTGAATAATTTTTTGGTGAATGGTCAAAGTTTTTAGATCAGTAAAAAATATCATTAATCTGCTATGAGCTATTAAATAAAAATATTATTTTTGTTGATATATCATTCGATATCACATTGAATAATATTAGCAAAATTAAGCATAAAAATTTTTTGGTAAATATGTATTTAAAAAAAAATAGATGCTTCAAAATAAGCATCTATAAGTAAAATTTTAGTTATAATAATAATATGTATTTGTTTCTATTTTCAACAAATAGATGCTTCAGCAAAGAAGAAGCATCTATTTGTAATAGACTTTTTTTATATATTATTGTAATATTCATCACCTTGTTGTTCTTGAATATATCCTTTAAATACTGAAATTTCTTTAATTTTTTTTGCAGCTAAATTTGCATATTCAAGTTCCATTATTAAAAAAAATTTGTTTATAAATTCCATAATTTCATTGTGTTTTTTTACGGAGTCTTTGGTTGGATTAATTAATTTATATATTTGATCTATATCCTGATTAGATTTTACTTGTTTATCGTTACAATAGGTCATATCATTATTATATGATACATTCTTTTTACTATATTGAATTATTTTTTGTTCAAGAGCTTCACTTAATTTTTCTTCGCCTAATTTTTCAATTTTTTGATCTACTTGAAATCCTGGTTGCTTAAAATAAAAGGATGATTTATAGGGATTAAGAGCATCAACATAAATTTTTTGAGTTTTTGTACTATTGCTATACAATCTAGAATGATTTACTAAAATAATCGGGACAAAATTGTTTAATAAAAAATCCTGATTTTTGGATAAATAATCTTTGTCTGAATTTAAATATGCTACTGTTATATTATGTTTTATCAAATTTTTAACTAAGTCATGATTATCGTGACTTGTTTTGCTAAAACTCATAATACTATTTCCATCCATATAGTTAGCTATTGATTCCTGGCGTTCGACTGGTAATTCCTCAAATGGAAAAGTAATAATTGTCGTGTCCATCATAAAAGTAACATTATTTATTGATGCGATGAATAAAAGCATAGAAGCTTTTGTTAAAAAATTATTCATAAAATCCTCAATTGAAATAATCATAAAAATAATAAATATTGTATTTGATTATATATTGATTCATATGTAAGTCAAATTTTGATTAATATACTAGTCTGCACATTGAAGTTATAAAATTAAATAAAAATATTTTTGAAAAACTTTGATAAAAAGGTAATGCTATTTGTTATGTTTTAAAGAAGTTTTTTTATAATCATTTTTTAAATGAGGGAAGAGAATATGAAATGTATTAAATACGGTGTATTATTTGTTGTTTTATGGAATATTTCTATTGTTTGCATAACATTACAAGATGCTCAAAATGTACAGGTAAATAATTTTTTTAGTGAATGGTCAAAGTTTTTAGATCAGGTTATTGATGCCGAAAAATACCCGTTGTCCGCTGAAAATGAGGCAATATACCAAGCATTTATTAAGCAAGGAACAACGTTAAAAATTCCAAAAGCTACGGGAAATAAGCATTCTTTGACGGATTTGAAAAAACAAATGAAGTTGATACAAAAACAAAATGAAGATAAGCAACGCTTTTTTGAGGAATGGTCACAATTTTGTGATAGTGTTGCTAATGCAAAGCAATATCCAATTTCTTCAGAAAATGAACAAATATATAATGACCTTCTTGAACGAGGAAAGAATTTATCTATCAAACAATCCTCCTTAGAAGAACTACAACAAAAAATTAATATTATTCGTGAGCAATTAAGCAAAGAACAATTACGCAAAGAAGAATTGAATAAGGAACAACTAAACACAGAAGAATCAAAAAAGGAAGAAGCAAAAACAGAAACAGTAGATACCTCTCAATAAAGCCAAAAATGCCATATACTTGGTTTTTATCAATTATACTGTAAACTATTTTTTATTAAACGATATAGAGCGATAATATTATTGAAAAAGGTTATATAGTATGATAATAAAAAATGGCGTAATAATAACCGTATTAACGGGAATATTTTTTTTACTTTTTATTTCTGTGATATATGTATACAAAAATCAACTTCGACTTGAAAATCAATGGGAGTTATCACAACAAAAAAATATTTTCCCACCAATACATCAACCAACTACACATGTAGTTGAAAACATGGTTACAAGTTCCCAACTGTGGCGTCCAGTACAAGATCGTGTACGAGATACAGTGATTCAATTGTTTGCGCAAGTTTCTGCTACGGATTTATTAGAACCATATAAAACACCACAGCAAGGCACTGCGTGCGGTAGTGGTTTTTTAATTAATGATCAAGCGTATGTAGTTACCAATGCACACGTAGTAATTTCAGCAAAAACAGTGTGGGGACAGCTTCCTTCCTTAGGAAAACGTATTATCGATATGAAAGTTATTGGCATGAGCCCTGAGCACGATTTAGCATTATTGCAAGTCACACAAGAAGGACGAGATCTTATTACCAAAGAACTAGGTGGTATTCCGTATTTGCCATTGGGAGATTCTGATCTTGTACGTCGCTCAGATGATGTTCTGGCGCTTGGATATCCTTTGGGACAGCAATCGTTTAAAAGTACAAATGGTATCATTAGTGGTCACGAGCATCATTTAATCCAGATGAGTGCACCAATTAATCCAGGAAGCTCTGGTGGCCCATTACTTAATGTTAGAGGTGAGGTGATTGGAGTAAATTCATCAGGTGTGACTGAAGCACAAAATGTCGGCTATGCTATTCCGATTAACATTTTAAAAACTATTTTAAATGATCTTTATACGGTAAAAATATTAAGAAAACCTTTCCTCGGCGTAAGGTTTAATAATAGCACTGAAACATTAACTAAATTTTTGGGAAATCCATTACCAGGAGGCTGTTATATTATCGAAACAGTTAAGGGCAGTCCATTTGAAAAAGCTGGTATTATGCGTGGTGATATGATTTATGAAATCAATGGGCATGCTGTTGATATGTACGGTGATATGAGTGTGCCATGGAGCGAGGATAAAATTTCTATTATTAACTATCCATTACGTTTATCAATTGGCGATACAGTAAATGTTGTAGTTTTTCGTAAGGGACAAAAAAAGACATTTACTGTCCCATTCGGTTTAGCTGACCCACAAGCAATTCGTTCTGTTTATCCGGGATACGAAACAATTGATTATGAAATTTTTGGAGGCATGGTTGTTCAAGAACTAAATGTTAATCATATACGTATGTTGGGAGAACATGCATCTGGCTTGCGCAAATATAGTGAATTAAAATATCAGTCTGAGCCTGTTGTTATTATTACCCATGTATTTCCTGATTCTCAATTGTATCGAGGTCGTAATATGCCGCTTGGCGCAACATTACATGAAATTAATGGCGTAAAGATCAAAACACTTAATGATTTTAGACAAGCAATTAAAAATAGTGTGACAAAAGAATATCTTACTATCTCAGCTGCTGATAATATAACACGCTCAGCAGAAACTATTTTTGTGGTGTTAGAAATGAATAAAATTATTCAAGAAGAACCACGTCTTGCACGTGATTATCGTTATCAATTGTCTGAAACAGTAAAAGAAGTTTTACAATTAGCGAACGCAGGAAAAGCAATAAATAATTAAAATATATCCATAATTATCTATATGATGTAGTACATATTAATCTATTGATAAAAAAAATAAGAAAAGTTGTATATTTGCTATTAAAAAAAAGAGAACATCAGTTAATCACTATGATGTTCTCTTTTTTTTAATAAAATTTAATAAAATAAACGTTAATGTATACTTTGTTTATTGAGAGGTTTCCATTTTTTAAGCAATTCTTTACACAGTTGTTCTTTAGGATTTATGTGTGGATTACTATCTAATTTTTTAGTTGTTTTTTCAATACTAGATCGCATGATTTCATGATCAAGTAATGATGAGTCAAAATGATCAATGGTAGGAAGTAAGTTTTTTTGTCGTGCTTTTTGTTGTACATGATCATTTATTGCATCCGATAATAATGTGTCAAGAATTTCAAAAAAATCAATTATACCATGATGCATATCTTCCAAAACATTAGGATCAGATAATGCAGCAGCCTGTTGTATAGTATCATGTAATCCCTGAGAAACTGCCTTGGTAATTATTTTTTTTAATTTATCTGTATCATATCTTCCAAGCCATTTTAATAAATGGAGCAATTCATACGAAAGTGCGAATTGTGCATTACTGTCGTGTGAGAATGAATCGTTATTCATATTATGCCTTTCGTGATTTGAAAACAAACTATACAGCTACTTTTTTTAGCCTTGCACAACTATGTATCATTATGACAATATTTTTTTAGAAAGTTGATGTAATCGTGCTATTCTTTTTTCTATTGGTGGATGCGTTGCAAATAAATAACTCCATGAATGACTAACAAAAGGATGCACAATAAATAGTGAAGCAGTACTTGTTTGTTGCATATTGTCTGCATTAAGACTACCATTTTTTGTGCTATTTTCCAATTTTTCAAGAGCACCTGCAAGGGCAAGTGGCACACGTGAGCACCGCGCCCCCGTATCATCTGCCGCATATTCTCGTGACCGTGAAATTGCCAGCTGTATAAGCATTGCAGCAAACGGCATTAAGATACTTATAACCAGCAAAACAAATGGATTTTCTTTACGTCGATCACTGTTTAACGAACCCCATAGAGCTACATGGCGTAACATATATGCAAGATAACCAATAGCGGAAGCAATTGTTGCTGCGATCGTTGTTATCAATGTATCTCTATTTTTGATGTGAGCAAGTTCATGAGCTAGGACTCCACGTAACTCTTCATTATCAAGAATTGTGAGAATGCCAGTTGTAATAGCAATCGATCCTTTGCTAGGACTACGACCTGTTGCAAAAGCATTAGCCATAGGTGTTGTAATGAGCCATAATTTTGGTACAGGAATATTCATAGTATATGATAAATCTTTGACTATTTCATAGATCCAATGATAATGAATTTTATCAAGAGGTTGCGCATTGTATAAAGAAAGAACTATACGATCAGAAAAGAAAAACGCAATACCATTCATTATGAATGATAAAAAGAAAGCCATTTGTATTCCCGTAGATCCACCAATCAATCCACCGATACATAGTAACAATGTAGTAAGTCCAATTAAGAGAAATGTTGTTTTAAGTATATTAACTACCATAATATCTCCTTAATTTTTAGTCTTCATAGTCAATTTCCCAACTAGACATATCAACCGCTTCTGCCTGTTTTTTGGTACTATTATCCTGCTTATTCGTTGCAACATCAGTTGCTGTTTCCTTTTCATCTTTGTTTTTAAGCCGCAATAATCGCTGATAACTGTTTTGTACAATTTCTTTTGACTTTTCATTTTCTTGATCAAGTTCTTGCTGTGTTGAATCAAATATTTTATTCATCTCATTTTGCATTTTTTTAATTTGTTTTTTTAAGCGCAAGATCATTTCAACACCAGCTAAATTAATTCCCATTTCATGCGTTAAATAAATAACTTCTTCTAGCTGATCAATATCATCTTCAGAGAAAAGTCGAGTGTTACCCGATGATCGTTTAGGACTTATCAGTCCTTGTTTTTCATATAAACGCACTGTTTGTTGATGCACAGAAAACATTTTTGCAACAGCAGAAATAGAAAAGAAACCTCTTTTTCTTCGAATTTTCATTGTATATACCTAAAAAAACTACGTACTAGAAATTAAGCTATTATAACCTGCAGATACTTTAGTATAGCATATATTTTTTTGCAAATCTTGTTGAATCTAGTTTTTTAAGGGCATTATTTTGTAAAATTACAGTTGGAAATATTTAAATTAAGTGTAGGGAGGTCGCATGAGGGGTTATGGACGATATAATCAATGCCTATTAATAGTTATGATTGTTATGCATATGTCATTAAGACTAATAGCAGCTTCAAATATATATATTCCTTCATATGATGATCGTTATGAAGAAGATATACGACAAGCGAGAACTATTAAAAATTATTTCAAAGAACCAGATGATGGATTAAATTATGCTCAATATCATTATGTTGGCGCTCATGCTGCTGAAAAATATGTACGTTTTTTTCCTGAATACACATTACAAGACCAGCCCGTACCAAGTTTATTAGCAATCGGTGTTCGAGGGTTAATGCTAAGTACCTATAATTGGTCATTAGGATGGTCATCAATTCTTCGAGAAGGAGTAAGTATAGTATGTTCTAATCCCTCAAAAGAATCGACTGTCTTTCGGAAAAATGGCAAGCCATTGTATCAAACTTTACACTACGAAATGAATCGTATTTTTAATTTTTTAAAAGAAAATCAACAGGCAATAATAACCATTCTATTTGACGATTATTCTGATAGTAGAAAAATGTCTCGAGACATAAGAGAGATCATTATGAAAAATGATTATGACCCATTATTAAAACCATCAAATTGGCCACATGCTCAACAAAAAGGTGAATGGCCAACATTAGGTTGGATGCGTAAGAATAATAAACGCTTAGTGATGTTTACGCAAACCCATGATCAGCATACTGATGTGACATGGCCAACAAAGTATTATTTCTGGGAAAATATGTATGGTTCTATTGATGAAAATATGGCTTGTACCGAAGAAAAAGAATTTGTATCAAATGCTATCAAAAACAATCGTAGTTTAGTGAGCTTTAAATGTTATGGAAGCGTTGCAGCTAATTCTACTGCTCGAAACAGTAAGCAATGTTTTGAATATTATTTTGCAAAAAACTTAACAATTAGTTGCCAAAATAGAAAATTTGCGGATGGCAAGATATTTAATGTTTATTGGGCTGACCATATTATAAATGCAGTAAATGCTTTAATCAAGGATGGTAAAAAAACAGTTTTTGACTATGTGAATGAATTAAATAGCCAAAATGGTAAGTAATCTCTTTTTGTATGTGTAAGAAAATATTGCGTCCAGAGAATAGCTTAGTCTAGGCTGAGGTCAATTGAGTTTTCAGCGTTAGAATATTCAACCAAGGAGGTGCCATGAAAAATTATTGTACGTATATATTTTTCTCTTTGATTCTTTTATATAATAATAACTTAAGCTGCTTTGGTGAAAAAACAATTTTTGGAATTCGCTCACAAGGGTTAGATGAGGTTACTGAACTAGCGGGATGGCAACAGAATATTTATAAATACGATCAGGACAATAACTATGGAACGATTGCTGCAGCAGCTAAATATACAAGATCTATTAGACCTGATCAAATATCAAATTTTTTATTTGGAGCAGAACGACTTCGTTTTTCTGGTAGTAAGGCAGAGCGTCAACAAGGTGATATTTTAGCCGATTATTTTGGCCTTCCCGTTGATTTTTCTAGTACAGTACTGTTTTCACCTCACATTAGCAACACCATTATAGATTTCAATTGGTTTCAAGCATTTGATGGATATGTGCCTGGTTTATTTATTATGGTGCATATGCCTGTTGTACAAACGAAATGGAATCTTTATTTTCAGGAGGTTGGTATAAACCCTGGAACTTCTTTTTATCCAGCAGGATATATGAGCGATATGCGTATTTCAGCAGATAATTTGCCTCATAGCGTTATGCAAGCAATGCATGGTACAACCTCATTTGGTGACATGCAAGAGCCATTACATTATGGTAAAATTTTTGGTCGACAAACACGCAGCAGAATAGCTGAATTACAAACAACATTAGGCTGGAATTATAATCAACCTTGGTATCATGCTGGTATTAACTTTCGCGTAGGGGCTCCAACAGGAAATGCTACTAATGCAGAATTTATTTTTGAAGAAATTGTAGGAAACCGTCATCACTGGGATGTTGGATTTGGTTTATCCGGTCACGTAAACGTCTGGTCTGATAAAGCCAAAGGACGATGTTTAGCATTATATATTGATGCGCATATATCGCATTTATGTACATCGGTGCAAAAACGTTCGTTTGACTTTACCGCTAATGGGGCAGGCAGTAGGTATATTTTACTAGAACAGTTCCAAAGCCCGGCACAGGAATTGCTTATTAATAATGAAATACCAAATAATCAATATGTAGGCAATTTATTCCCCGCGATTAATTATACAACGTTCGATACAAAAATTAGCATTAGCGTACAAGCAGATATTGTTTTTAAATTAGCATACCAACGAGATGGTTTTGAATGTGATCTTGGGTATAATTTTGGGCAAACAGTAAGGAAAAATTACATTGTCGCGATACATTTATAGAAAACAGATTTGCATTAAAAGGTGATGCACAAATTTATGGATTTACTGATACTGACAATAATGCGGTGGCGTTAAATGCTACGCAAAGCATGGCAACTATTTTAGGTGGACAAGGAACAGCGAATAGTAATTATCAAAATTTAAATGCTGATAATCAACCAGCGCTTGCATCCACAACAACAGGAATATTAAATCAATTGAATATAGCAGATTCAACTGATCTTGCTATTGCGCAAGTACAAGTGAGAGGCTCTAATCCTGCATTATTACTTAAAGATAGTGATATTAATAATGAATCCGGCATTTTACCACGAGCATTATCAAATAAAGTATTTGTTTATGCAGGTTGCCGTTGGGACAATCGAGATGATTTAGATCCCTATTTAGGCATAGGTTTATCCGGAGAATTTGCTAATACAAATCCATGTAATAACGCAACCTGCTCACAATGGGCTATTTGGGTGAAAGGTGGAATCGCGTACTAATATACTTTCATTAGAGTATAGATAGGAGGTATTTTGTGCCAATAAAAAGAAGTAGTGATGTTATCAAGGCGTTTCCAGTGTGACTATAACACAAATATAGTATTGAGGGTAGAGCTGCAATAATTGGAAGTGAATAAAAATAATGAAACCTTCGCAAGTCAATCAAGATTTTTTTAATGTAATCTTGTTGTATTTGAGAATATGTTACAATATCACAGAGCGTATGGGTAGCATGGGAAACATTACGTTCTCTTAAATAAGTAAACTTATTATTATCCTTGATGGGAATTATATGTATTTTGTGAGGAAAGTTACAAGAATTGCTGGTATCCCACGTATGAATTATTTTGGTCTTTGTAGTGTTTTGAGACGTAGTAATTAAAATAGTTTTTATATAATTCGTTTTTTTAGTTTCTTCACTGATGTGAATAATGGTTGTATTTTCATCTAAAGGATAAATCTGTTGAATATAAATTCTATGATCTTCCAGGTCATCATAATGTCTCTCCTGCATTTCAAATAAAAATTTTTTTATAGTAGTAATAGTTAAAAAATCTTTTTTTACTAGAGAAGGTAATGAAATAGATGTAAGTTGTTTTTTTAACGTAGAGCTAGAGAGTAGGCTGTGTATAATTGTTGTTTCACAGTCATCTCGTAAAGGACAATTATTTATGTTTTGTGTAATGGTTGCAATTTCTATTTCATTTGCTTTATCTAATGTATCTTTTATTTGAGAAAAACTTGTGCTAATCGTCCTGTTAGCCTTATTATATTTTGCTCTTTGGTTTGATAATGCGGTTATAAGTTTATGTTTTTTACAGCAATTGATGTTATTTGTATTATCTTTATCATATTGATAATCTAATTTTTTTAAGATCTGTTTTTGCTTTATTTTTTCACCTTTTCTATTAATAAGCTCTGCAAAAAATAGTGTATCTTTATATGAATTAATCCAATTAATTGTGGCATCAGTGTTAGGAAATAGATCAATAGTTTTATTGTTGGAAAGATTAGTTATATCAATAATAAATATTTTTCCATTTTTAAGGCCTAAGCAAAGAATTTGTTCTTTTTGATTAATCCCTGAAGAGAAAAATTCCTCGATAAAATGGAAGGTGTTTTGATTGCTTAAAGCTAAATTATTTTTGTTCCACGTTGTTATATGTCCTTGCGAAGAAACTACTAAAAGATGCGACTGAGTACTATCAATAGTATCTATAACATCATCGCTACCCAAGTGTGGAGAAGCTGTTTGTAGTATAGTTAATGAATGTTCTGGTGTAAGTTTAAATATATTAAAAATATTTCTGATATTTCGCTTTTCTTGTAGAAAATAAAGCTGTGTACCATGCCCTACAATCATAGTGTGTGGATCAAGTAAATGTATAGCTGATACGGGCGTTTTATTATCAATTTCTGGAATTGGTTCATATCTTCTATTTATGCCAGTTTCAATGTTAAGCAGAGACAATGGATTATCGAGAATTTTTCCTCCATAATAATCTGTTATTGATCCAGCAAAGCAGATAAAAACATTTGGTTGATTAGAGATGTGATTACTGACAATATAATTACCCTTACTCCATACACCCAAACTTGCCCAGTGAGAAATAGTGTTTAATATGGTTTGCTCTGATTTTGTATATTCTACAATAGGGTTTATTTGTTCCATTCCATAACAAGACAAGCAACCTTGAAGTAAAATAAAAAAATAATATTGTTTAAGCATGATAACTGTATTATACAGTCATTTCAGTTGTTTAACTAACGTTAAATAGCAGCTTTTATTAAAAAAAACTTTAATCCCTATTTCTTGCATATTTTTCACTGCGTTCTTTTATAGTGCAACATTCTCTCTTTAATTTTTTAGATAATTTACAATTAAATTTTTTAGAATTTCCATAACCCATAATATCATTTCGCCAAGACAATAAATTAGTCCTTGTGTCCTTTATATACTTATTTCGTGCTGACTGAAGATTCTCAAAAGTTTTTGTTTTCAGACATGATCGAGTAAATGCTTTACGATTATTTTTTAACAATTCAATTTCTTGCTGAAGCACCTGATGCATTTTATTAAAGTCGTCTTGTTGCAATTTTTTTTCTTCATCAGGTTTTATATTCCAATAAAGTTCCATTTTATGAAGCTGCATTTGTAAAAATTTAAGTTCATCATGAAATGATTCGTTTTCAATAAAATTACATGAAGTTACATTACGATTACCTGTAGTACACAACTCAAAGTAGGGACTTTGTTCATCAATACGCACTTTACGTATTTTTCCATTTATATTTAAATCAATTTCACAAAAATGTTTCTCTTTTTTTTTTGAAGATTCACTACGCAAGTTTTTTACATGCCAATCTTTCCATTCTTTTTCATGCATAGCCATATTTTGAGCAAATTTTAAAATCTCAATATCTTTGACTGAAGGATTTTCAATCTTATCATTATTAATATCTGAGCAACGATTAAACAACTTTATTGATAATAAATCTTTAGAAGAAGGTTTACCACTGGACAATTCAGGAAGAAATTCGCGGCCAGCCACGTTAAATTCTTCTAAGGCAGTAACAAGTGGAAGCTTTTCTACAGGTTTACCAAAAAAATATTGTTTTAGTTGTGTAAAATAATCCATCGCACGAGCTTGACTCACAAAACTCAGTCCAATTACAACAATTAATATGTATTTTTTCATATATTCTCACTTAATTCATACAGTCATATAATACTTTATTATATTCAGTTTACCCCCCCCTATATTTTGTCAAATGGTAATATATGAAAAACAAACAGTAGCTAAAAAAACAACTTGTTACCTCATCTTTTTCATTAAACCAAACTATATTATTGCTATCTGAAATTTATAACAGGTAGTATTAAAGTGAAACTGAGATGTATTGATAGTGAAAACAATAAGGACTGTATCATGAAAAAATATGTAATATATTTCATCATCATTGGCACGACAGCCACTAAGAACATGGTATCATGTCCCTGTGAATTTTCGTCTAACGATAAACGTCCTTTTTTTGAGCAATATGAAACGCCAACAAATAGTCCTACAACAACACAGGAAGAGGAAAAAAAACCGTGAAAAAAACATTATTATTCGTGTTATTCATAACAATAACATTTCCTCTTATTGCTGGCATTGATTGTCTTGACAATAGCCAACATCTGCGCCTACCGTATGATGATAAAGAATGGCATTCAGCAGCATGCAACTGTAATTGCGCTACAATAAAAGGTAGTCGGTGCATTGAATGCAATCACCTGCAAAATGCTCACACATACACAATCATTACAACCCCCAAAAAAAATATCACTAAAAAAATAACTCACTCAACGTATGTTGATCCAAAGCTTGTTTTTGAAAAACTTGTCATGAGATACACGCGTAATAAATACGGGTATATTGAATAGAAATAGTAGTATTTATAAATAAAAAAAATTTCATTTTTTCGCATAACTCATTAAAAATGCAAGTACCTGATCAGCATTTAACGAAAGAGAATCAATTCCAGCTCTAATTAAAAAATCTGCAACTTCCGGATAATCAGAAGGCGCTTGACCGCAAACACCTATATACCTACCGCGTTTATGTGCACCTTCAATTGCCATTAACATCATTTTCTTTACCGCTTCGTCACGTTCATCAAATAATGCTGCAAGAATTGTTGAGTCACGATCAACCCCCAGTACCAATTGTGTTAGATCATTAGAACCAATCGAAAACCCATCAAAATAATTGCTAAACTCTTCAATCAAAATAACATTTGATGGTATCTCGCACATCATCATTAATTCTAATTCATCTTTGCCTTGTATCAAACCATGCAATGCCATTGCACCAATAACCTCTTTTGCTTCTCGGATAGTACGCACAAAAGGAACCATAATTTTTATATTCTTAAAACCCATTACCGCACGAACACGCTCTAATGCCTGACACTCCAACGCGAATGCTTCTTTATATCGTTCATGACAATACCGAGATGCACCACGAAATCCAATCATCGGATTTTCTTCAATAGGTTCAAAAAAATTCCCTCCAATCAAATTGCGATATTCATTACTTTTAAAATCAGACAACCGCACGACAACAGAACGAGGATAAAATGCCGCTGCAATCATTCCAATACTACACGCCAGCTGTTCAATAAAAAAATCTGTTTTTTTTTCATATGATGCAGTTATATCATCTATCTGTCTACGAACTATTTCATCATGAACAGACTCAGGATATATTAGCGCCATTGGATGTATTTTTATAATGTTGGTAATAATAAACTCAAGACGCGCAAGCCCTACACCAGCCACTGGCAAAAACGATAATTTAAATACATTATTTATATCGGCAATATTTATCATAATAGGAACGGGTGATGATGGTATATCAACTAGAGCTGTTTTACGTACCGTATATTCAATTTTTCCTTTATACACTGTTCCTATAGCTCCTTGTGCACAATCAAGAGTCACAACATCGCCATTTTTAATTGCTATAGTACCATTTTTTGTACCAACAATTGCGGGTATTGCCAACTCACGGCTAACTATTGCGGCATGGCAAGTACGTCCTCCGCGATCAGTTATAATTCCCGCCGCACGCTTCATAACGGGTACCCAATCAGGATCAGTCATCTGCGTTACAATAATATCACCATCACACACTTGCGCGATATCTTTTGGACCTTTTACCACTCGTGCATTACCAGAAACAATTTTAGTACCTATACTTAAACCAGTAACAATTACTTCATTTACAACAGCTGCACCGTTATTTAAAATATATTCTTGCAGCACTAGTTCTTGCTTACCTGCATAAATAGTTTCCGGTCGCGCTTGTACAATATAGAGCTGTCCATCTTTTCCATCTTTTGCCCATTCAATATCCATTGGAGACCAACTTTTTTTCAAGTCTGAATAATAATTCTCTATGGTGACAACAAACTGTGCTAATTCAATTATTTCATTATCAGATAATGCAAAACTATGCTGATCGCTGTATGGCACATTAATAGTCTGAATTGCTTGATTATTACTGCTAGTATAAACAATTTTTGTTTTTTTATCCCCACAATATTTTTTAACTATTGATGAATATCCTAAGTTAAGCGTTGGCTTATGAATAATATATTCATCAGGCGTTACCAATCCCTGTACAATTGATTCACCAAGACCATATGACGCTTCAATCATGACAACATCTTTAAAACCACTCTCCGTATCCAATGAAAACGCGACCCCAGATACTGCACAATCCGAACGAATCATTTTTTGTACACCAACAGAAATTGCCACTTTAAAATGATCAAATTTTTGTGCAATGCGATACATAATTGCACGATCATTAAAAAGAGATGCGATACTTTTTTTATAAGCCTTTAGAAGATTCTCATCACCAAAAACATTTAAAAAAGTATCTTGCTGCCCTGCAAATGATGCTGCTGGTAAATCTTCCGCAGTTGCAGAAGATCGAACAGCAACATCGCTCTCCTTTTCATTATAACGAGAAGAAAGTTTGTGATAAGCAGTAATAATTTCTTGCGCTAAATCATCAGGTATACATGCATTACTAATAAGATTACGAATCTCTAACCCAACTTTTTGCAAAACAATAATATCATCAACACTATCTAATGCACGCATAATTTGTTGCATATGAGTCAATAACTGATTTGCTTCAAGATAATACCAGTAAGCATCAACGGTTATTGCAAATCCGGTAGGAACTCTAATTGCGTGGCAAGAAAGCTGCGTTATCATTTCACCTAATGAAGCATTTTTTCCACCAACGGTTGGTATATCAATAAGACGTATATCTTCAAAATATTTAATATAACGCATACCTATTTTCTTTTTTATTTATTGCTTTTTTTATGATAAAAATGCTTCCAAGAAATTTAACCAATTTCTATTATGCTCTGTCCAGTAAAGACCATAATAGGAAAAATCAATAGAATAACGAGGAAAATAGATAGAAAGACCTCCTGCTTGCTTATAATTAGCGCTAGTGACATTAGCTTTAATAATAAGTGAAAATAAATTTATGCCTTCTTTTAATAAATCCTCACATTGCTTATTTATTATTTTTGATAACTTTAACCCAGAAATATTTTTTAATAAATTTTTATAAAATTGACACAAATCAATATAAATTCCTTGATCAAACGAAGGACAAATACCATATTTAATGCATTTTTTGATAGTATCATTCACCGCAATTTTATTTATTCCCATAAGCTGTGTTTTTAGAATTTGAGCAACATTATTACAATTATTTACGAGCAAATTTACCGCGTTTAAATCAGTTATTGACAATGTATAATCAGTTGTTCCAACATATTCCTGATTATAGGCAGTTATCATAAGTTTAGCGAAAGAAAGCGAGTCAAATGTTTGTTGGGAAAACTTATTTAAAATATAAGCATACTGATACCCATCACCCGGAATTGTCTCCTCTGATGCAACAAGATAATCTGCACATGACGATAATGTATATGCCATTTCCAGGGAAGCTAAAAGACAAGCATCAAATGCAATAATATCAAACTTTTTACCACTTCTTAGATTATCACGCGCCCATGAAAATGCTTGCAAACAATCACGGTCTGTCAAATAATGATTTGTATCATCATCATAACAAACACCTCGAGGGTCCATAACAATTTCAGATCGATTTAATGGCCCAGATCCGTGATTCCATAAAACTGTTGCTATATGATCTGACGGATAATCAACACAGGCCCACTGCAAAGCTTCTTCTAACGTTGCAACACTACCACTATCACGAACCATATTTTCACCAATTTGAATCAATGCTCCTTTTTCAACATATAATTTCTTGGTAACTTTAGATTGTCCATCCTCTTGTAATGTAAGATAGACAATGACATTAACATTTGCATTAGATCCTGCTTGCATCATCTCTTGTAGATCCAAAGGAGCAAATGAATTTAAATTATTTGCCGCTGCCATGTAAACTAAAAATGTCCACGGCTTTTTGATTACTGCATCCATACCACATATAACAAAAAAAGCACTTATAAAAAATAAGCACTTCGCTAACCCTCTTTTCATAGAAATCCTTTCAAAAATGAAGTTATTAAAAAGAATAAATCTATTCTAAAAAAATAAAACCACTATTATCAAGCTTCCTAGTAGTATATTCATTATACTATTATAAAAAAATAGGTTTAGATGTTTCCACCAAAAACCTATTTTTTTATAATATAATCAAAAATTATTTGTTATCTTATTTTGATGCTTTTGCTTTATCTAATGCCGCTCCAAAAATTACATCAGGATTATTAACTAATAAATAAAAAGCCGCAATTATCGCAACATATTCATTTAATTTTTTCATTTGTGAAAGTACATACGCATCAAAAAGACCCATCGCTCCAAATGGTTTTTGCATTAATTTTTTACCTTTAATAGTAAAAATAGACCCATCTTCTCTTTGAGTTTCAGTTGATGTATCTTCTATTTTAACAGCTGATCCAACGAGATACTTATCAAACATATACAGTAAATGTTTACATGATTTAGAAGATTCTAATAAATCTTTAAAATCTTGACCTAAATCAGCATATCTAGAATCACTAGATGGCTTTGTATCTAGACGAATTTTCATAGCTACAAGAACAGCTACAAAAACAGAAAGTGCAACTTTTTTATTAACTTTAGATGCAACCGCAGTAACTGAATTACATTCTAGCGAAGAAACTCCAGTTGTCATTACAGCAAGCGCAAGCAATGTTGATTTTGCATGTTTATTAAAATTCATCATAATAAAAACCCTCTTTATAAATAAAAAAAACTAATACTCTTATAAATCATATACAATTATACAAAAAAGTCAAAAAGTCTTTATTCGTATTACTATTAAACTAAACATTTTTGTATCAATTTCATCACTACAATCGATTGTATGATTTCAATATGAAATAAATAAAACATTATTAGTCAAAAAATCATTAAAACCTTTTAAAATCGAGAATTAAGAAGCTATAATCATAGCTATGAAAGAAATATACTTTATCAAAGGCAACAAATATGTATAAAATCATTGTCAAAAAAATAAAATTAATTATTTTGCTTACAATCTTCACCATCATTCATTTAGCAGATGCAACATCACCTACTAAACATTTACAATATCCCTTCTACTATTATCTAGCAGGCGCAGCTACATCATTTATTATTGGAAAAATAATATATAGTTATTATCAGACCTATAACATGACCCATGAGCAAATAATTGAAAATTGGCGATTAACATATAAAAGTATCTACAAAGATGTTCAAAATTATCATAATTTTTATCAAAGCGATGTCCAAATAAGCGATTGGGACCTTAAAGAAGCTATCATCTATAATACGCAGGAAAAATATCCATTTATGACATATTATTCTTCGCTTATAAAAGCATCTTGGCACCTCAATAAACATCTTGTTGCACTGAATAATCAATTAATTGAGATAAATAACCATCAAAAAAAAATGAGCCAAAATTATTCAGAAAACAATATTCATCTGCAAGAGGTGCTATTGCAACTAGAGAAAAAAGGTAAATATCTTCAGGAATATACGCTCAAGACACTTACCCTACTCATGATTTTAAAAAATAAAATAAAACTCTTTAAAGAATATAATGACGACTATCACAATTGGTCACAATCAGACCGTTGCATAAAAACTATACCTATTGATAAACCATTTCCTGGTTAAATATTGCGCACAACATATCTCTATAGAGAGGATTATGTAACCCTAACGTTACAGTTGTTTGCAACAGACCACGTATAGTCCCTGTATCATGTCGCTTTCCTTGCAATTTATACGCTAAAACACGCTTTCCTGATCGCACCATATGTTTTACTGCATCTGTTAACTGAATTTCACCTGCAACACCTGGCTCAACAACTTTCAATGATTCAAAAATATCATAAGAAAATACATGGCGCCCTATTTGACCTAAACAAAATGAAGAGTTATCTCCTGATTGTGGCTTCTCTATAATATCTACCACCTCCACTAAATCATCCGTTAAAAATTCTCCTGGGGTAATAACCGCATACTGACTAGCCTGCGCGCAACTAATCTCTTCCACAGTAATTACTGTTGCATTATATTGTTTGGCAATAGCAATTAAACGTGCCATATGTGGGTCATTACTTTCAATAATATTATCCGGTAACATCACACAAAAAAATGATCCTGGCTTAATAAAGGGTTCACCAATAAGTACCGCCTGTCCCAAACCAAGCGGTTCTGGTTGAACTATATACGTAAAATTCGACTGCTCAATCAAACGATTAAGTGGCTCAAGATAATGTAATTTATTTTTTGCTGCTAATAATGCCTCAAATGTTGGATCAAAAGAAAAATAATGCTCTATCGCTTGTTGTTCATTCTCATTCACAATAAAGCAAAAATCTGATATGTGTGATTGTAAAGCTTCTTCAACTACATGATGCAATGCAGGTTTATCAATTAAAGCAACCATGCTTTTTGAACAATATTTAGAAATAGGTAAAAGCCGTGTTCCTGATCCTGCCATAGGAACAATAACTTGCATAATAGCATCATCAGCATATATACCACCACCTAGACACACAATAGAAAATAGACATATTAAAAAATTTTTCATCATTCTCCTTATATCATTTAATTTTTAAACTACAATCAAACCAACTCTATTTATTTATTAAATTTTGAGCAAAAGTAAAACAATCATTTTTAGAGTACAATAAAACATCACCGTTTAAAGACGGTGCCAATGCAATCTGATCAGTGTTTTCAAAATTAAATTCAAAGTAAATTTTCGCTGCAAAATCAAAAAGCTCTTCTAAAGTAAACTCACTATTGGTAAATGTTCCGCGTTCACCATATTCCACCGCCGGAACCGTTTTTATATATTGAGCAGCATCTTCCATTATTTGATTAAAATCGTTTTTAGTAAATATTATAATATTTTGTTGATCAGGAGTAGCTAGTTTAAAACAGTTAAAAAAAGATTCCAAAACTTTTTTAATTAAACGCCTATTACTAGCATTTTTGGTATTAATCGCTTCTTCATTTCTAACCTGCCATTCTTTAATCATTGTATCTGGCATAGAACATGTTAACGTTGTAACAATATCAGTAAAAGATGTTTTTATTAACTCTAATTCATTTTCCCAGTTGTATACCGTTCCCGATTCCCATACAACATTATGCCCACACGCAGCATGATAATAAAGTTGAGCCATTGTTGCACGCTGAACAGCCATAAAAAACATATCTAAAATATATTGATTACATGGTTTATTAAGGTAATCCCTTATTTCAACGATAGCGCTAAGGGTTTGTTGTTTTTGTTGTTCATGTGCTGTGTTCTTAAAATAAACATGATAATACATAATAGCATGAGGAATATTTTCTGGATTAATCGCCTTGTTTATGATAATCATTTGTTCAGAAAAAAGATCATTAAGTAACTGATAAAATAACGAATGAAAAATATCATATTGAGAAAGGGACTTATAAGAATCATCATACGAAGTTATCATATTTGATAAATAACCACCCATTCCAGAACATATCGGCCCCCTTGTAATAACAAGAGTATTTGCATCTGTATATAATGTAGAAAAAGTACATAACAACAATATAAATATTTGATTTATCTTCATAACTTTACCCCTTATATAAGTTTATCTTTCAACTCATCCACATGTTTTTTTAAATAATTAGCTAACTCAATAGGATCAACATCCAATTTTGCTGAATTACCATCAATTGTGCCTGGAGTAGGTTGTATAGTTGTTCGTGGTATTACTACCGTATGAACATGATACTTAGCTTTTACATCTATAGATGCCTTACCACCCATACTCTTAGTGTATAAATTACCGCCGCCACATTCACGAATATTTTCTTGAGCATATTTCTGCATTATAGGTAATAAAGCCGTTGCTAAAATCATATTTTCTCTCAAGACATCGGGGGATAAATCTTTTATTGCCGAAACATGTTGATTTGGCACCACCGAGATCTCTCCAGCAGTCGATGGATGATGTGATAAGCAAACATAATTATAATCAAATCGTTCGATAACAAAATTATCATTGTCTTTTACTGGAGTATCTTTCACTGAACAACATGTGCATTCTGTTGTATCGCATGGTATCACCGTCCCAGATGATGTCTGTATATTTTTTTTAGAATATAATAGATTTTTTAAAACTTCATAAGCTTCTTTTCCATTTTTAATTGTATAATTCTGACGAGCTTTCATTTGCTCTGGCAGGGACTGCGGTGGCTTTACATAATTTTTAAATTGACTGTGCCAATGCGGAACAGACTGTCCTGCAATTTTCCCCCAATTGGTGAAATATTCTTGTGTATATGCATCCTCATACAAATCAGCACTAAATTGCTGAACCGCATCCGTTTGATGTATTAATTGCTCTCGAGACAAATTAGCTGGATTCTCTTCATGTGATATAGTCATAAAAAGAAGATGATCTCCCTGCTCAAAGTCAAAATAAGGATTTTTATTCGTCATTACTCTCATATCTTTTTTATGATCTTCATATATAATAAAATTGGCAGCTAAAATATCCTTATCACAAAAATGACATACAGATATGGTCGGCTTATTTACTATAGTTTCGCTAACATATTTTTTACGCAGATCTCCGCATATCTCTAATTGGGCCAGCTTTGGATTCATGCCAAATAATGCTGAAGAACATAACCCTAACACAATAATACTTCTCATTAACATATTTCCTCCTTTGAATTGTATACGCCATTAGTATCATTTTGTCATTTTGCTTTTGGGTATTTTATAACATACAGATAAAAACAGTCAAGCAACAAAAAAACCTGACTGTGCTCTATAGAACACATCAAGTTTTCTTATCTTTTAAACAAATATGGTATTAGCTTAATGCTAATTTACGTCTTTCTTTACGGTCAATCGTACGCAAAGCATCTATAATTTCATCTAAATCGCCTTCAATAACATAATCTAATTTTTTTAAAGGAATACAATAAAACAACTACCTACAACTATTTTCATAAAAAAATTTGAGCCTAAAATAACTTCTAGCATTTACTAATGCTCTAAATTTTTCTAGACCCAAATCTTGTACAATATAGCACATTGAAGTAATTAATATTTCCTCAAACAATTGGTGCCATTAAAAAAATGTAATTTTTTTATATATACAAATTATGTTATACAACCAATTCCTTTAAATAATCAACCTTGGCCTTCAAATATTCAGCAAAATGAACAGGATCAATGTCCAATTTAAAAGAATTACCACTGAATGCACCGAGAGTTGGCTGCATTTTCGTTCGGGGTGTCACAACTGTATGAACATGATATTTACTTTTTTCAACATTGGATGTTTTTGCGCCTATACTTTTTATATATAAACTGCTACCGCCACACTCAAAAATATTTTTTTGAGCATATTCTTCCACTATAGACAACAAAGCAATCGACAATATCATATTTTCCTGTAACGCATCCAAAGGTAAATCTTTTAGCGCTGAAACATGTTGATTTGGCACAATAGAAATCTCTGCTGGCATAGATGGATAATGTGATAAACAGACATAATTGTATTTAAATCGTCCAATAACAAGATTTATTTCATCCATCATTTCATTATTTTCAACTGCACAACAATCACATTTCTCATTGCCATACACTATTACATCTGGTGTAATTTTCCCATAATCAGAATTTAACACCACTTTTAACGCTGCATACGCATCTTCTATGTTCGTAATATAACTATTTTTTTCGGCTTGCAACTGTTCTGACAACGATTGAGGTGGTTTTACATAACTTTTAAATTGACCATGACCATGCGGAATCGATTGACCCGCAACACTTCCCCAGTTCATAAAGAATTCTTGACTATATGCAGTAGGATATAATTTTCCACTGTAATCGTGAATCACCTTAGCTAAACTCATTAGCTCTTCTTTAGAAAAATCAGTTGTAGACCCTTTATGTGATATGGGCATAATAAGAAGATGATATCCCTGATCAAAGTCAAAATGAGGATATTTATTTATCATAACTCTTATATTATTTTCATAACTCTCATATAAAATATAATTGGTAGAAAGTACGTTTGGGTCACAAAAAAAACATGCTTCTGGATCTTGTAGCATATGCTGTATATATTCTTGATTATATTCTTTGCGCAAAGTCCCACATACTTCTAATTGGGCTGACCTTGGACTCATACCAAACAATGTAGAAGAACATAACCCCAATGCAATAACGCAATAAATCAACATATTCTTTCCTTTAAATTAATACAGATTCACACTTCTACTTTTTCTGACTATGTTTTCTATAATCAACCAAACATATCTCTACTGTCAAGAAAATGTAAACAAAAATTATTTTTTTAAAAAACTATTTTCATTATCAAAAAAAATATACTATAATATTCCATTACTGTTATAAAATCCCATTACTATCCGTATTATATAATTTTTTTTAAAAGAAGATTTAGTATGAAATAATTTTTAAAGAATGCTTTTCAGCATTTATTTTTCATCTACAACTGACTTTTCCGATTTTTTTTATCACAATAGTCAAAAAAATAAGAAAATCTGACTGTGCTCAAAAAAACACATCAAATTTTCTTATTTTTTTTTAAACAAATATCGGTATTAGCTTAATGCTAATTTGCGTCTTTCTTCTCGGTCAATCGTACGCAGAGCATCTATAATTTCATCTAAATCGCCTTCAATAACATAATCTAATTTTTTAAGTGTTATATCGGCATTATGATCCGTAACGCGATTTTGCGGAAAATTATAGGTACGCACTTTTTCAGCACGCATGCCTCGACCAACCATCTCTTTACGTTGTTTTCCAATTTCTGCTGCATGCCGCTCTTTTTCAAACAC
This sequence comes from Candidatus Babeliales bacterium, assembly GCA_035455925.1. Taxonomy (NCBI): domain Bacteria; class Candidatus Babeliae; order Candidatus Babeliales; species Candidatus Babeliales bacterium. The sequence goes on along the minus strand of DATIEE010000015.1, from coordinate 33,595 downwards.
CAACAAACGAGATTGTAAAACTTTTAATGCCTTAGCCTTATTTTTATGCTGCGACCGTTCATCTTGACAAGAAACAACCACACCTGACGGTATATGAGTGATTCTCACAGCTGAATCGGTCGTATTAACATGCTGCCCACCAGCACCACTTGCACGAAACACATCTATGCGCAAATCTGCTGGATTAATACTAACATCAACTTCTTCCGCTTCAGGTAGAACCGCTACCGTCGCTGTTGATGTATGCACCCGTCCTGCTGTTTCAGTTTTTGGCACACGTTGCACACGATGTACACCCGCTTCAAATTTTAAATATCCATAAACGCCAACACCTTCAATGTGCAATGTGACGTCACGAATACCGCCAATATCGGTGAAACTTTCATCAACAACAGTTGCGCGCCATCCTTTTTTTAATGCATAATTTGTATACATTCTCAAAAGGTCTGCCGCAAACAATGCTGCTTCTTGGCCACCTGCTCCCGCACGTATTTCTATAAAGACAGAACGTTCATCATGCTCATCAGACGGAATCATTAAATCTTCAAGTGCACGTTCTTTTGCTAATTTTTTTAACCCTAAATCATGCAACTCAACTTTAAATAACTCTGTCATCTCCGCATCTTCAGATGAATATTTAAGTTGTTTTTTAGTCTCAGCAATAAGTTCATCACAATGCATAAGATCTTTATGAGCATCAATAATACGCAAAAGACGAGCAAGCTCCTTCTGTAAAACTATTCGCTTAGTATTATCAGTAATAGTAGCTAACTCACCCACAAGATCATCATACTTTTTCTGTAAAATCGTCAGACCAGTTATATCCATAAAAAACTATGCTTTTTTTGCATATTTTTTATTAAACTTCTCAATCCGACCTGCGGTATCAAGAAATTTCTGCTGGCCAGTAAAAAATGGATGGCAATTTGAACAAATGGTAACTCTTAATTCACTATTTGTTGAATGGGTTTCGAATGCATTACCACACGCACAACGCGCAACGATACTATGACGCTCTGGATGTATATCTTTTTTCATAAAATGCCTTAAAATAATGTATGTTTTTTTATCATTCGATAGCAGCACTCATACTGCTAATATATTCTGAATGTAATCGAAAAACACCATTTTGTAAAGAGACTGTGTTGCAGCAAAGCGATACGCTCTCCATCTGAATAATCAAAAAAACTTTAAATAACTCTAATTCTGTCAGTTAAATTGATTTTTTCATCACTTTTAACCAAATCAACAACCCATTCTGATATTTTGTTTCCATCTTCATCATATGGTTCACCTCGCTCTGGAATAAAATCATAGCAAGTTTTTAATGTAAACGGCTTATCACCTATTCGCTCTGTATAGATATCACTTATAATAATCTGATTTTGTACATAAACCTTATCATCAATTTTGTACAATACCCACCATTCTATAAATCTCCTCTTTTGTGGATTGTTCACTGCAACAATAAAACACGTTCTATCGTAATAACTCAACCGCTCTATTCCCTCATGCCACTGCTTTTTATAATCATCTAAACTCCACCACCCAAGAGGAATATACAAAGTTTCCCTAAAGTCATTAATTTGAATCTCGCCTTTTGCAGAAAGATGTCCCCACTTTTTTTTTGGCTTATCATCTATAATGCCAATACTCATACCCATAATCATCCTCTAATATTTTTTGTTAGATCTATGCTCCATGTACCAAGCCGGTTACCCTTTTTATTAAATACTTTCCATGAGCCACCACCATGTCCGTCTGCATCTGGACTAATATAATTTTTTCCATTCGTAAACACCGGCTTATTACGCGTATCACCACATGGGTGATTTTTTGCTTCTCTATATCCATGTTGCTTTGCTAAATCTCGAGCTTCTTTATTTGTTAATACTTTATGATCTTCACGCGCCTGATTTCTTTTTCTTTCTTTCTCTTCAGGATCTTCTGGCATCATGCCATTACCACCAACAGGTGATATAATAACATCACATTTACTTCGCTTATTTTTATGCCATTGATAACCAAGACATGTCCCCAATCCTGCTATACCAAGGCTAATCCCAGCTACTTCAATTGTCCCTGAGCAAAAAAACAAAGATATTCCAAAAACAATTACCGGCGCAAAATTATGAACACACACATTTGCTTTTGAAACAAAAAAATTGTGATGTTACGCAACACTCAATACGTAAACATCAATACGCTCATAACCAGCTGGAGTTTTGACAAGAATTCCCGCCACAAATCCTTCAGAAAAAATTATGCACGGAAATAGCGCAAACACAAAGGATAAAATTTGAACAGATCGCTTCACTACCTAACCTACTTGCCAAAAAATAACAATTTACAAAAAACATACTACTCAAAAATAGTCACAACAAAATAAATACAGCCATTACATGTATAATGTTTAGCTTCTTGTGTTCATAATTATTGTTTCTTGATCTTATTTTTATATATCATAATTTATCAAATTTTTTTATAACTACCCTTACAACAAAAGCGGCCGCAGTAAAATCACTGCAACCACTACATCCCAACTCATTTTTTTTATGTAATCGTAATTACTTTTCTGCCATCATCTTATTCAATGCTTTCTGCAAAACAGCTGCTTGATCTTCAGGTGACAATGAATCACTTTTAAACACGTTGCAATCAGAAATCATCTGTGTATATTCTGAACCATCACCCTCCATACGCATATCATATTCTTCTGGATTTTGAATAATAAATGACATACGTTTTTGTGCTTCAGGATCCAAAGCTCGTGTAAATACGTTTGTTGGTCCTTGATCAGCGCCAAAACCAACAATCTTTTTATTAAGACTCATAATGCGTGCAAGAGCAATAACTGCATCAAAGGGTTGCTCTTCTTTAGGAAGAACCATATATTGCTGTTGTTGATCTTTTCCAACCGTAATCCTACTGTCTTTTGTTCCACAATCCATTAATACAAGATTTTTATTATTTTTAAGTAATTCTTGAAATGATTCTGAAGTCATCTGTCTTCCATGGTTTTTTTTATCTCGCGGCAGCTGTTTTCCTCCGATTAATGTTGCTGAACGATCCTCACCCAAAAATACTACTCCCAAGACTTTACCTTGTGCCAATATAGCATTTACTTCTTGAGCAACAACCCCATTTGCTCGTTCTGGTGCCATCAATAAAACTTTTTCCGGCTTTGTTGCCGTAGGATCCATTTCAAAATGACCGTATAGCCCCATAATATGAGTAATATAATCAGTTTCTGGCTGTTTATCTTTTTCACTCATTAGCGCGCAACCATAATCTTTAACTACATTTGATAAGGTTGATTGAAGAAAAGGTCGCACTGAAACAGTGATATCCCAATTTGTACCTTTTTTTAACTGATGAACAGTCTCTAAAAAATGAACTATATCACCAATACCCACCTGGTCTGTTCTAACTAATACTGATTTTTTATCACCCTTATTATTGGTGCTATTAATTTTTTCGACCGAAAGACGTTGTTTTTCTTCTATTCCAAGAAGCACATCAAAACTACTCCAATAATTCGTTGCTTCTCTCTGAGCCATAAGACACGCTGCTAAATTGAGTTTAGCCATTTCTTTGTCATATTCACTACCAACATTATCATGTAAAAACTGTCTATATAACAATGCAGCGTCTTTCCATAAACGTTTTTGATGTACATCATTTGCAGATTTAAATGGATTAGTATCAGCATAAAACCACTCGGCATTCATCGGTCCTTGCTGTCCCATTGCGTATAAGATTACATTAGATATAAACATTATTGATAAGAGTATTACCTTGACACTTTTCATCATTTTTCTCCTCATTAAAAAATAAATCACATTTTAAACAAAAAATCATAGACAATATCTATTGCGAAATCAAATGAGTAAAAAATACAATAGTGAATAACTAATTAATTAAAAATATTAAATTAAATCAAAACGAATTTGTAATCTATAAAATTAGCTGTATACACATTTTTATAATAATTCTTAGATCTAAATTTTTAAAGAAATGAATTTATGAATGAATGTTTTATGTAAAAATTTTATACTTTTTTTGTATACATTAACCTATTCATTGCACGCGCATTATAATGACAATATACCACCAAAAAACCTCAAAAAAACTCTGCTGTGTATGCATTATACATTTTATACTGCAGAAATAACGACAAGTAGCGCTACATCTGCCACCATAGCAGCCTATAAACTCTCTACACTTGTAGCCGTGGTCAACATTGCCGAAACCCCAACAAATTCTGTTGCTATATCATTGCTGGCAATTGCTACAACGTAATATTTTAATTAATACAAAAATTTCAATTTAATAAATTTACGCACGTATTTTTTTAATTAATAAAAAACTTCCAACACACAAAATCGCAATACAAGAAACTGTCAACCATTTTCCAATTATTAACCAATCACAACTACTATTTTCTATTTTTTCTTTTGTCATTTCTACAGAATGCAACTGCACTATATCACAAAGAAAGTTCCTATCATTACTCGGCAACTCCCAGTCATTGAAACCCACTCCCATCTTCTCAGAACCAAAAATATGAATAAGGTTATCTACAGAAAAATTTATTTTCTTAGCGTCAGAATATGTTAATTGCACCACTATATCTCGAATTTTTACATTTTGATCAGAATAATTATACTTATTCTTACTATTGCATAATATTGATAATTCAGAATTACCCGTCTTATTTTTTTGTTCATTTATTTTGCTTATAAAAGCATTGATATCAATTTCAGCTATCATATTCTTCTCTAATGTACACTGAGAAGGCCTCTTTATTTTATTATTTACATCATCCTGCAAATGCAAATCAACATATAAATTATGCTGTTTAATATAATTATTCAATTCTTGATTATAGATAACATTAAAATATTTTATCAAATTATCTTTATGATTCTTTCCAATATTTACGATATACATAACACCATAAGTATACTTATCTTCTTTTTTAGTCGCCAGAATAACAGTGCTGACAATATTGTCTTTAATAAATTGTTGCGTAGATTTCAAACTCCATCCAAGCGTTTTTTCCAATAAAGACTCTTCGTGCCACTCTCTTGCAGCAACTATAAGAGAATTATCCTCTCCTTTATCAGCAAACCCACCAAAATAGTCAAATTGCTCCAATGAAACAACTGAATCTACAGATACCTTGCAATATTTATTATTATCTTTATTCGAAATTTTTATCATATTTCCTAAAATAACCGATGTAATTTTCTTAGTTACGGGATCACAGACAACAGGTAAAACACCGGCCGCAAAAAGTTTATATGAATTATGAGATGAAAAATCACTACAACCTACATTACCGACAACAAAAAAAACAATAACAAAACATTTGTATACTGGAATATAAAACTTTTTCACGATTAACCTCTTTATCTTAAAAAATGTATTACAAAAAAAAGTAGACTGATCAATGAGACCAATCTACTTTTTTTTGTTCAAAAATTAATGCATTCACCACATTTTAAAATATGGCGGGGTGGACGGGACTCGAACCCGCGACCTTCCGCGTGACAGGCGGACGCTCTATCCAAGCTGAGCTACCACCCCAAAACAAATGGCTCCCCGGGCAGGATTCGAACCTGCGACCCAACGATTAACAGTCGTTTGCTCTACCACTGAGCTACCGAGGAATATATTTCAAAAATTTAAATTATGGTGGGCGATGTAGGTTTCGAACCTACGACCCCCAGTTTGTAAGACTGATGCTCTACCACTGAGCTAATCGCCCAAACTCCCACCCAACTTACTGGAGAAAGTTTAATGTATATATGAGCAAAAGTCAAAAAAATATCACATTTCTTTTATAATTTTTCTTTTTTGACTATGCTACTAAATCAATACCTAGAAATGTTTCGTTTAATTGCTACAAGGTTTCACCATGACCCTGCTTACCTCAATCAAAACAATTTTTTTTCTTATTACCTTTTTGTATATAGCACCTTTTTTATTTGAAGGAATTAAAAAACAATATATAGCTTTATTAGAACCTCGAACGCCTATTGGAATTCTTCACGTACTAAATCCTTTTAATCAAACATCATATTTTATTGAACGATTACATTTTTTTTTCAAAAACCCCTCTATAAAGGGCATTATCATTAAAATAGATTGTACAGATATTGCTCCTGGCACTAGCCATACTATCTTTCATGACATTCGGCAGCTCAAAAAAATGTATCCTAAACCTATTATTGCATTAATAGAAAATACATGTCTTGCGGGAGCATATCTTATAGCAAGCGTATGTGATTATATCATCGCGCCAGAATCGGCAATTATAGGAAACATTGGATATACCTTTACTACAATACCACATTACATATTAGATGAAGAACACAATGAGATGTTTAACGACATAAAAAATGAATTGTATCAACATCTTACTAAGCAAATTGCTTTACAGAGAAAATTATTGCTTACAACGACGCATAGCTGGGGCGATGGAAAAATTTTCACTGGTAGCAAGGCTGTCTCTTTAGGCTTAAGCAATGAAGTTGGCTCGTTATGCGCAGCAATAAGAACAATTAAAGAAAAAGCACTTATTGAAGGAGAAATTGAATGGATTGAATATAATGATAAAACATCATATTCAGATATCTTCCTTGGCAATAAGAGTACAATATTGTAATCCTTGAAAGTCTAACGTAGGCCGTATCATAATAGTATAAAATAACTCTCCCTTAGTAACTGAGATAATTTTTCCTAAAGCAAATCCTTTAGGAAAAACAAAACCTTCTCCGCTTGACAGCACTAAATCATCAATGCAAACCGATTCCAAATGACTTACATAACGCATTATCGTACGATCAATTTCATTAATTCCTTCATGAATACCAGTAACGTTACCCTGAGAGCATACTGCGACAACTTTGCAATCAGCATCGGTAATAAGAGATACTTTACAATACCAGGGATAAACCTCAACAACCTTCCCAACTATAGAATTACACCATAACGCTATCATGTTTTTTTTTATACCATGAGATCTTCCTGCATCAACGAGAAAGAATTGATTATTAGGTGAGAAATGACGAGCTAATACTTGTGCAATAGATCCTCGATTTAATAAATATTTTTTTTTAAAATTATATAATTCGCCTATCTCTTCTGAATAATTTCGCAATGCTTTTAATGCAATATTTTCAGCTACAATCTCATCGTTTTTCTTTTTTAAATCTTCAACTACTTTATCGAGATTGTGCATTATTATATAACGGCCTAACCATGATGTAATGGGTTCAAAAACTATTCGCTGGACTCGCAGCAAAGGATATACCATGTATGATGAAAATGTTTCAATAATTGAAACATTAATGAACATAAAATTCCGCAAAATAAAAAGTGATATAATAATTGAAACAGCGATTAAAATTATTCTATTTTTATACACAATATCAACTCTTGCTTTTGGCAATAAATAACTTTATGGTAGGCATCACAAAATCAATCATAATAATAGTTTTAATCTATGTCATAGTAAAAAAAAATCAATGCAATAAAAAAAAAGGAAAAAATGAAAACAGCCTTGGACCATCTACACAACTTATTACGTATGCCTTATTTTCTTTATATTTTACTCATAAAAATATATTATACTGAAAAAATTTAATATTTTAATACAATTTGCTGCGAAACAAGACCTATGGTACAATGAAATGTACTATTTTAGCTTTTCAACAAAATGGATTCTTAATGTATTATGATATTTCATCACACACACGATCTCTTTATATTCATTGGCCTTTTTGCCCATATCGCTGTCATTACTGCCCTTTTGTTGCGCTTGCATCGCATGATCCATTTATGGAACGATACCACAATGCCTTAACAAAAGAGATCCAAGAGTTTGGCAGCAATTACGCGAACCGACTACCATTAAATACAATTTATTTTGGCGGTGGAACACCCAGCACATATCCTGATCATCTTTTACGCGATATGTTCGCCACATTGAATCAATTTTTTATTTTTGATGAAAACACGGAAATAACATTTGAAGTTAATCCGGGAACAGTGCGATTTGAACAATTAAGCTTATGGAAAGAATTAGGAATTAATCGAATAAGTATTGGCGTGCAAAGTCTTAATGATTCTGTTTTGCATAAATTAAATCGTTTACAAAAAGCCACAGATGTATACTCTTTGCTTGATAAAGCACCAAGCTATTTTGATAACATTTCTGTAGATGTTATTTTAGGCCTACCAGGAATTAGCATGATTGAATGGAAAGAGTTATTAGCAAAAATAGTTACATGGAATATTACTCATATATCAATGTATATATTGGAAGTTCATGATAGCACACCATTATTCTTTAATGTTTCATCAAAGAAAGTCATATTGCCTTGCGATGATGAAGTTGTAGATGCATATTACTGGTCTCGCGAATTTCTTATTAATCATAATTTTAATCAATATGAGATTTCTAGTTTTGCAAAAACAAAAAAAGAATCTCGCCATAATAGTATGTATTGGGAACGTTTGCCATATAGAGGATTTGGGCTTGGTGCATGTTCATTTGATGGAACTTCTCGCTTACAAAATGAAAAAAATCTTATTAAATATTTAGAAAGTATCGAACAAAACAAGTATAAACCAGTTTTTACAGAAATAATTACCAAAGATCAAATATATGTTGAAAAAATTATGCTTGGATTAAGAAGAACAAAGGGGGTTTGTTGGGAAGAAATTAGTAATAATTTAACCGTTGTACAAAAAAAAGAACTTAAAACTATAATTAATACATTACAAAAAGAAAAATTAATTATAGAAAATAACGGTCGTCTGCAATTAACTCCCGCGGGGTTGGTCATAGAAAATGAAATAATAACGAGACTTGCCTTATAAAAGGCATTTTTTCTTTAATAAACTAAAAATATATGAAAATTATAGTATGTATTATGTAAGTTAGGATGTTCATGGCAAAACATGTTGGCATAAAATTACCAGAAGATTTATTGACAGTTTTAAAAAAAGGACAAACGGTAGGCATTCTTGCAACTTTTTCTGAAAAAGGATTACCAAACACAACTCCTGTCCAATGTATAGTCGCGAAGGGTCTTGAAAGCATCTTATTGACTATTCACAAAGACCATACAGGATATCACAACATGGTATGGCAAAAAAAAGTTATGATTTGTTTTTTAGATGAAGGCAATGTGGCGTATAGTATTTTAGGACGCGCTGGTGTTGTAAGAGCTCCATCACTTGTTCATCCATTTATGAATGTTGTACGTATTGATATTATTGATATTAAATGTGATAGATCAGTTTTAACTAATGTAACGAGTGGTGTAAGGTGGAATTATACCTCATCAGAAGCTGAAGAACTGTCTAATGCTTTAATGAAGGAAATAGAAGAACTTTCAGTAACTCTTTAGTAAAAAAAAGGAGATAGCATTTTATGCGTATACTTACACCATTAGTAGTAATGATGCTCAACACAGCAGTTCATTATGGCATAGCTCAAGAAGCTCCACCAATTAACACTTCTCTAGAAAAGCCAAATGAAAAATCACCAACAGAAACCACAAACACCTCAATAAAACAAGAGGGCGAAACAACGCAACAAAAAGAAGGTTTACCAAAATCTCATGCTAAAGAATCAACACCAGCATTGGTTAAAGAGCTACCAGAAACATCTTCTGAAAAACCAATGAATCCATCAGTAACACCTGTTCCTATCGAGCCCGAACCAGTGGAAGAAGAGATTGTCATCACAGAAAAACCAATAGGAATCGATACCGTTTCTCTTGAAAATCCACAAGGAAACTGGCTCTTCAAACGTATTTGGTGGGAACGCGCTGAAGAACGATATGAAAAAATACGCCTTCTTGTTGATAGCATATGGGAATCTCGTACCATTTTTTTTGTTAAGCGCAATGAGCTTGATAGAAATATTTTAGATCCTTTTTATCTTAATATCGGTGTTGGTCAAGGGGAACTACAAACTATATTATCAGAATTAATCAATTTTTTTGAAAAAAAACGAGAACAAGAAGGAGATCTTAGCGAGCAAGAGCGCACACTATATGAATCGATTGCAACAGAAGAAGAGGCGATAAAACAGCTCAAACTTGATGTTGAATCAATTGCAAATCTTGATCATTCTATCGATGATGCATTAGGGACACTAATGAATCAAATAAATCGTGTAAGGCAGTTTGAAAAACAGGCTTGGGACAATTTTAAAGAGATTGCCCACATATTAAATGACACGAAAGCCCGTGAACTCTATTATATGATTGAAGGAGCAGCTCGTAACATAAAAAATATCAGCTTATATTTAGAAAAAGATTTTTTAACTCACTTTAACAAACTAATTAATGAAGCAACACAACATATAACTAGAGTGCAAAATCAAATAGAAGCGCTTAAAGAAAAAGGTGTCAATTTAAAACGTCGAACATCTCTTCTCGAACAACAAACAGAACAAAATCAAGAAGAAGAGAATCAAGGCGATACTAATGATGAAGAGGAAGTTGCGCCAAAGCAAAAATTAAGTTGGTTTGGTTGGATTGCTTCGTTTATCAAAAAAGGACTTAACGCTATCCTTTCTGTTATTAAAATTCCCTACAATATGATCTTTGGAAAATAAAATTCCAAAAATATATTCTTAATTTTTTTATTATAAAAGCCCAATTTTTATTTATTAATTTATAAAATTGGGCTAAAAAAAGATTGATAATACCGAATTTCTCGTTATACTAAAACACATTCAAGAATGAGATGCCGGGGTGGTGAAATTGGCAGACACGCAGCCTTGAGGTGGCTGTGGGAGAAATCCCATAGGGGTTCGAGTCCCCTCTCTGGCACCAAGCTTATTTAGGTTTTTTATTACGCTGTAGTTAATATTTTTAAAAAAATATATAAGTATTTGAATATATAAAAAAGGTAGTGAAATATTTATGTTTAAGGAGTTATTTTGATGAAATCAACAGTAAAACATATTGTCAGTTCTGAATTAATGATATGGCTATTATTAGGCGTTATTGGTATCTATTTTTTATATCCGCTACGTCAATCATTACGATTCGGAATAGATCTTGTTGGTGGTAGTTACTTAACTCTTGAAGTAAAAACTAATAAAGCAATTGAAGCAGAACTATTAAATAAGTTACACAATATTAATACTAAATTAAGTCGCGAGCGTTCAATTGTTGTAACGTCAAAAACAATAGAGAACAATACAATTATTCTCATGTTTCAAAATCAACAACAAACACAAGATGCTACGCAAATTTTAAAAACTGATGAACACGAACTAGTACAAAAAGTTGATAAAAACACAATCGTATTATATTTTCCAGAACAAATCGAAAAACGTATTAAAAATGATGCTGTATCGCGTAATATTGAAATATTACGTACTCGTCTTGATAAATTTAGCGTTGCTGAAATTTCTATCGCGAAACAAGGCGAAAAAGAAATTATTATTGAACTACCTGATGTCAAAAATCCACAAGAAGCAAAAGAAATGATTGGACGTGCTGCGCTTCTTGAATTTAAAATTGTTGAAAAAATAGGTTCAAGCGAATCAGAATTACTACTCGAATATGACGGAGATCTTCCTGATGATCTACAGATTTTACCAGGTGAATACACACATGGTCGCTCTCGTTCATATTATGTTGTACAAAAATATGCTAAGGTAACGGGCAATATGCTTTCTGATGCACGACCTACAATGGGCGGAAAAACTGGAATTGAACCAGTCGTGCAATTTTCATTTAATGAAGATGGTGCTGATAAATTTTACGAACTAACCAGCAAAAATTATAACAGACAACTTGCAATTGTGCTTGATGGTAAAGTAATTTCCGCACCAAGAATAAACGAAGCAATTCGAAATACAGGAACCATTACCGGAACATTCACTAGTGATGAGGTAAAAAAATTAGCGTATTTACTTAAATCAGGTTCTTTTGTTGCTCCCGTTACTTTTGAAGAAGAAAGACAAATTGGACCTTCACTTGGAGCAACATCAATAAAAAATGGTTTATATTCATGTCTTGGTGGATTTGCGCTTATATTTTTATTTAGTTTATATTATTATCAGTGGTGCGGATTGTTAGCATTTCTAGCTTTGGTCTATAACCTTATTTTAATATTAGTTGGTCTTGCATGGCTACGTGCAACGCTAACATTACCTGGCATTGCTGGTATGACATTAACTATTGGTATGGCGATTGATGCATCAATCTTAATTTTCGAACGAATTAAAGAAGAAATAGCACAAGGTAATAGTGTAAAAAATTCTATTGATAAAGGATTTGTGGGTGCAATGGGAGTTATTTTAGATGGCAATATCACGACCTTCATTAGTGGCATTGTTCTCTATAATTTAGGGTCAGGCCCAATTCAAGGATTTGCTGTAACATTAATGCTGGGAATCATTGCTACATTGGTAGCTACCTTATTCTTCTTAAGATCATTTTTTAAATTTATTTTAAATAATTTTAGTATTCAAAAGCTTTCTATTTAGTGTTATACTAGAAGCAAATATATTTCTATCATCTGGTATAGTAGTGGCGGCGTAGCTCAGTTGGTTAGAGCGGCGGAATCATAATCCGTAGGTCCGGGGTTCAAATCCCTGCGCCGCTACCAGAAATTTTTAAAGAATATGTTATGCATAACACAAAACTTTCTCTTCCAATGTTTCTCACTTTCATTAGATTAATAGGATCTCCTATAATTTTGCCATTTTTTTTAGTATATCTGTTGCCTTATAACATTTTTTTGCTTAATTGTTGTTTAGCGTTATTTTTTTGCTTATTCGGATTAACCGATTTTTTTGATGGTTATTTAGCACGTAAATATCAACAAGTTACTTCTACAGGAGCAATGCTTGATCATGTAGCTGATAAATTTTTACTCTATTCAACACTCATTGCATTAGTAGCTGCACATAAACTACATTTTTTTTGGGCTATTATCTGGATAGGAAGAGAATTCTTTATTATGACACTTCGTTACGTTGCCTTAGAGAATAACTATTCAATCGCTGTTTCATCCTATGGCAAACTTAAAACAATTATTCAAATTATTTGCTTAGCATGCGTTATTGCTAATCCATATTATATACTTAATGTTTCTACAACTTACTGGAACGCTGTTGAGCTGTTTCTTTTATTGCTTGCAACAGTACTATCAATTGGTAGTGCTTATAATTATTGTTCTATTTTTATGATACAACTTAAAAATAGAAAAAATTTATAGTGTTTTTCTTTTTAATTACTGCATGATTGGATGGTATAATCACCGGTTTAGATACTACGTTGATTAGTAAATTAACATCAAACTTCAAAGAAAATTCTAATATGGTTATTTCTTATATCAAGAATAAAGCTTATAAATTTTTTACATTTATAAGCTTTATAATTTTGTTTAAGTTCTTTATACTATCTTTATATTCTTTAACTGTTCTTTCATAACCTTTATTTTCTCAGTCAAAAGAGCTTGATATGCTTCAAATTCAGATCGCTTTTTTACAAATAAGTGTATAGTAAAAAGAGGATCTTGATATTCCTTTATAAAGTCAATAATTGCTGATACCGCTACTGGTGATGCTTTACCACGAGGAAAGCCAACAGACGTACTTAATGCAGGTACAATAATATTTTCTTTTTCACCTTTAATCAATGCTATTTCTAAAACTTTCATATAGCACATTTTTAAATCACCTTCTGCCACTTTAATTGCCTCATCACCCTCATGCTCTTCATCACGATAACTATTCGGTCCTATTTGCCTCATAACTGTATAATAAAACCCTTTAGTAAACTTATGGGTGATAGAATCATATATGAGCGTTTCAGCTATACATGGCTCTATAATGGACATGTCCTCAATAGTAACTGTTTCTTTTTGAGCCTTTTTATAAAATGTATCATCATTATTATAAGGTTTATAATTATCATCATCAGATGCACTCTCATCATCGGGATTTCTAAAATAAACACGTTTATCTGTAAGGAAATACATTTGACCCACTTTATTACTATCGCCAAGAGAAGGCTCTTCCAGTGTCCTTTGTTCAGAACGACCAACAATTACTGTGGTGCCAAAACCTTTATTTTTTATGGTATTTTGACTAGAACCTTTTTCTAAAATAATTGTCGTATTACATACTTTATATATCTTTCGAGGATTTATCTTCTCCATCCCATAAAGAAATGATCCATAAGACATAACAATTATTGCTATTAGACTGTTTTTCATATTATCCCTTTTGTTAACATAGAATTCTCATTGATCATTTATACACTTATTTTACCCTCTATGTCAAAGTATTACTGCGGAAGTTTTCGAATTTAATAAAAAAAAATGATATTATTAATATGAATCATAGTAACGTAGATTAGGATAATATATATGTATATTTTTATGATAACAACTGGTATAGCCGCATATCTTATTGGAGCAATCCCCATGGGTTATCTTATCGCTCAATTAAAAGGAATTACTGATATCCGTTCTCATGGATCAGGCAATATCGGTGCAACAAATGTCTCTCGGTTACTTGGAATGCGATATTTTTTTCTCGTTTTTTTACTTGATGCTGGCAAAGCTTTTTTATTCATACACATGATACAATCCTATTTTGAACTTAATTATCTTTGTGTTTTTGCAAGCATATTACTTATTGGCAATGGCTGTTCAATATTTTTAAATGGTAATGGAGGAAAAGGTGTTGCAACCCTTTGTGGATTACTTGCTGGTTTATACCCAATGGCGATTATTTCTTCATTTAGTATTTGGTTATTCTTATTACTAGTAACCAATACAGTTGGTATAGCATCAGTCGGTTCTGCTCTATGTTTACCATTATATACGTACACAATAAACTATACCTCACTCTTTCTATTTTCCCTGTTTTCTACATTATGGATTCTACGCACACATCAACTTAATATCTATGCATATTGGAAAAAATATTGACCAAAAAAATTGTCCTTCTTATTGTTATACATAGTATAATTATTGGTACATCATTAGTTTTGATAAAAAATAATTTTACAGCATCACCAAGGAACAGTATGAAATTTATTGAAGTAGCGCATAGTTTTAATGAAATTGAACCAATTTCAGGACGACTAGAAATCACTCGCCTACTCGCACAATTACTCAAAAAAGCATCTCCTCAGGAAGCGGAAATTATCACTTCACTTTCACTTGGACAATTACATCCACCACATATCGGCACACAATTTAATATTGCTGAAAAAAATTTACTCAAAGCAATCGCTCAGTTTTTAAATACGTCCCCCGATACAATAAAAAAAGAACTAAAACATATCGGAGATATTGGTCTTATATTCAATGAATACACCTGGAATAATACCGCACAATTATCTGTTACGGATGTCTATCACGCATTATGTAAACTTGAAAAAATGAGCGGTACCGGTTCTCAAGAAGAAAAAATAATTTTTTTATCTGACTTATTTAATCAATTAGATCCCTTATCTGCAAAATTTATTGCGCGCATTATCATTGGAAAATTACGTCTTGGATTTTCTGATATGACAATTATTGATGCATTGTCATGGATGGAAACTGGAAATAAATCAATACGATCTGATTTAGAACATGCTTATAATATGTGCGCAGACATTGGCCTTATTGCAAAAATATTAAAGGAAAACGGAATCACTGCAATCAAACATATGAGTATTAAAGTTGGCACTCCTATCCTACCTGCAGCAGCAGAGCGATTACCAACGGCACAAGCTATTTTTAAAAAACTACATACCTGTTATGCTGAACCAAAACTTGATGGTTTTCGCTTACAAATACATGTTGATAACACAACAAATACACCAAAAATTAATTTTTTTTCACGTAATCTACAAAATATGTCAGCAATGTTTCCTGACATAACTAAAGAATTGTTAAAACTGAATGTTAAGAATCTCATCTGTGAAGGTGAAGCGATTGGCTACGATCCCAACACCAATGGTTTTTTACCATTTCAAGAAACAGTAAAACGCAAACGAAAACACGGCATAGAACAAGCTGCTACTGAATTCCCTTTGCAACTGTTTTTATTTGATTTACTTTATCTTAATGACCAAAGTTATCTTAATATACCTTACATTAAACGGCATCAGCAATTAGAAAAATTACTGCACAATGTAAAATCTGAACATATCTTTATTATTGAACACAAAGAAATACATACCGCCAAATCACTTGAAGATTATTTTTTTGCTACGGTCGCGACAGGGCTCGAAGGACTTGTAGTAAAACGACCTGAGGCACCATATCAACCAGGAAAACGTAACTTTAATTGGATAAAACTAAAACGCCAAGAAGAAGGCCATCTAGAAGATACCATTGATTGTGTAGTCCTTGGTTACTATGCAGGTAAAGGAAAACGCACACATTTTGGTATTGGTGCATTCTTAGTAGGGGTTTTCAATAAAGAACTGGATATGTTTCAAACAGTGGCTAAAATTGGTACCGGTATGACTGATTCTGAATGGCGTGAATTAAAGAAGAAATGTGATTCATTAACAGTTGCGGAGAAACCAAAAAATATTCAATGCGCTAAAGAACTTATTCCCGACAAATGGGTAACACCGGATATCGTCTGTCGCGTACGAGCTGATGAAATTACCCTGTCCCCACTACATAGCGCTGGTAAAACCGAAAAAAATCTTGGTTATGCATTACGATTTCCACGATTCATGGATTATCGTTTTGATAAAGGTGCTGAAGAAGCAACAACTGATGATGAAATCAAACGATTATATGAAGATCAATTTATAAAATAATTTTACTCATGAATGTTTACATTCACAAACACAAACAGCCTGCTACAAACTATTAGTAACAGGCTATCTTTATTGAACATCAACTGTATCATTCTTATTCTTAGATTACTTTTTAACGATAAGTCCAACAGGCATAAAAAGCATGAAAGATATTCCACTAATCCCACCTACTATCGCTCCTGATGTTCCACCAATTACGGTTCCTGCTACAGCTCCTGTAATCCCACCTATTCTACCTAATTTTATTCCATATTTACTACCAGCTATTGCTCCTTTTCGTGCTGCAATCGCACATCCTGCTACTGAACTCATCAATCCTCCTCCTAAGCAGAAAGCCACCACAGGTGATACTATTTTACCTTGTGCAAATACACTACTGGTAAAAACTGTATTAATCATCAGCGCTGAAAATATTATATATTTCATGTTCATAAAAACACCTTATATTTATATAGATTTTGAGGCAATTTACACACCATATAAATCTATTTGAAATTTATAACTTAGTCAAATAGGCGAGAATCATACCTTTTTTCTATTTATAAAGTAACATAAAAAACACCTCGCTAAGTTTATTAGCGAGGTGTTTTATTAATAATTCAGAGCAAACCATTACAAAGAATTTATTGCTTCAAATTGTTCTCTTCTTCATAAACATAGGGCTCAGACTTTCTTCCAAAAGCTTCCATATGCCATGTTTGATATTCTGTCGTTGTGGTTGCAGCATTACATAACGGTAATCGTTCAGCATTTAGTTGAGTTAAAATTTCTTCCATCAACTTAGCTTCTTCGCAACTATAGACTGAATTGTTTTCTTTACAGTTTTTTTGAGCAACGGAATGAATTGTACGAATAGTACGTTCTCTTTCATCAAGTTGCATCAATTCTTTATATTGCCATGTTCCTTCAGCTGCGCGTCGTTGTTGCATATGAGCAGCCTCTTGTCTAGCCTCTCGCTGCTTTTTAGTAAAAAAAGCATCCATATTAGCACTCAAAAAACTACCAACTGCCAATAATGCAACCAAGGATATATTTTTCCTAGTCATAACTGCATCCTTTCTAAATAAAATATATTATATTAATACTTTTAATTCTTCTTACTATTACAACTAACTCAATAATTATTAAATCAGCACTTACCATAAATCATATCACAAATAGAAAATAAGTCAAATAGCATAAAAATGCTTCTAAAAATACTTAATTTTAATGTTATTTTTTTGATCTCATTATGTAATGCTTTAAATATAACTAACCCGGTATATCCAGCTACCGCTCCAACTGCTCCACCACCTACCACACCTATCACTCCGCCTGCTAGAGCTCCTGCTGGTCCTGCAATGGATCCTAACCTTGCGCCATAGGTAGCTCCAAGAGCAGCTCCTTTTTGTCCTACAACTATGCATCCTGCTGTTGCACCTGCTGTCCCTACTACTATCACTGACGCTGCTTTATCAAGGAAATCTAGAGACATTAGAGGAACTTCTGCTACCATAACTGAACTCGCAAAAACCGCACTGATCATAAATGCCGAAAGCATTATATATTTCATGTTCATAAAAAAAATATCTTATATTTATATAGATTTTGAGGCAATTTACCTTTAATATAAATCTATTTGAAATTTATAATTTTGTCAAATAGGCGAGAATTCTACTTTGTTATTCTTGTCAATAAAAAGTATCTATTTTTTGCTATTTATTGCAAAAAATATTAGCTATTTTCTTACTGGAATGGTTCGGGTGATTATTGCAGTAGCACAAAGATAATCATGTTCGATTTGTTCTTGAGCTGCTTGAGCATTAGCAAATTTAATAATTTCGCTGCCCTGCAGTAATTTTTTGATTTCTTCAACCCCATGCAGATCTGTATAATGTTCTTGCAAATACTGAACTGCCTCATCATCAGTTTTACTCACCAAATCATAACCAAAACGATCCTGAAAATACTTTTTCAGTAAAACCGATACCGTTAAATAAAATTCTTTACCATGAGCAACGTCTACTTTTTGATCTCTTTTTAAATAACTCAACTCTAAAAGTGCTTGATCCCACAGAACTAATTTTTTTCTTTTACGATACTGCATATATTTTCTGATTAAAAAAAACGCTGAACATAACACAACCAAACATGCAAAAATTTCTACCGCCAACTGAAATTTTTGTGTTTGCCAAAACGGAACATGCCACAGCCCATAATTTTCATATAAACCAGTTTTTTCATTTAACTTCATATTTTTAACTACTCATAGTATACAAAAATTATAACAAAAATTCTTTTAATACATCATGCGACGTCTAAAAAATTTAACCATATCAGATAAATAATCATGTTTTTCTGATGATACTTCAAAAAAATCAATGCCACGTCGTTTAAATAACATATTCTGCTCATCAATACGAGTAGCTAAAAACTTTTTTACATCACCACTAGAATTATTACGCAAATCAAGCTCAACAAACTCGCCAGTTTCCATGTCTTCTACCGTAATAAAACCGACTGGTGGCATTATTTTTTCATTCACATCCAAGCAACGAACTGCAATAAGATCATATTTACAAGCAGCTTGCGCAAGATATGTATCCAACTCATCATCAATAAAATCTGAAATAAGAAATACAATCGCATCACTTTTTTTTACAGAAAGCAGGTGCTGTAATGCTTTTGATGTATCTGTTGTTGATTTTTTTGGCGCAAAGCCCAGTATACATTCAACAACACGATGTACATGATGCAAGCTACTTGCTGGCGGTATATATTCCTCAATGTTATCCGAAAACAACAAAAGTCCTACGTGGTCTTTACCATGGTGAGCAACCAATGCTAACACACTCGCAAGTTCGGTGATACGTGTATGTTTATTAGTAACGCTAGAACCAAAAATACTCGATTGTGAAACATCAACTGCCAAAAATATAGTTCTACTGCGCTCTTCAATATACTGCTTTACTAATAACTTATTGCTCCGTGCTGATGCTTTCCAATCAATAAAACGAATATCATCACCAAAACTATATTCACGAATTTGATCAAATTCAAAACCAGTTCCTTTGATAGCAGAACGACTATCTCCTACCAAGGATCCATTAAGTAAGCGCCGTGTAAAAATCTCTAGCTGTTTTATTTTATGTGCAATTTCTGGAGATATTAATTTTTTTTTCTCTACCATTTAAATCACCAATCTGATCATGTTTTACACATAATTTTTCTGAACAACTTATACTCCATTCCTATCCAAATAAAAAAAGGCATATTAAAATAAATAAAGAATGAATAATGATACCATCGAGCACCTAACAACCACAGCATAGAAATTAATATAATAATAAACAGCCTGATAAATTCATACCAAATAACTGCTTTATTCTCATGCCCCACACCAACTAATTCTGCCGGAGAACAACAAACAGTAAAAGTTTCTACAATGATCAAAGATAAAAAAAAGACTACGCTTGTATACACATCATAATAACAAGCAAAAAAAGAGTTATAAACAAGAAAAAACATAGCTCCTGCAAAAATTGGAATCATTTTTTTTCGCATTAAAACAGACCTTCTTTTTTCAAAATATCGGGAATAATAATAGTGCCATCAGACTGCTGATATGTTTCCATTAACGCTACCATTAATCGTGGTAATGCTAAAGAAGAACCATTGAGCGTATGTACTAATTGCGTTTTACCATCCGGTTTATCCTTAAACCGTATCATTCCGCGACGTGCTTGAAAATCAGTACAATTACTGATTGAAGAAACCTCTTTATATTCATTTTGGCCAGGACACCAAATTTCAATATCATACGTTTTTGCCGATGACCATGAAGCATCCTGTGCTGCTAATAACATAACACGATAATGCAGACCTAAAGCCTGTAAAATACCTTCAGCGCATGCAAGCATACGTTCATGTTCTTGCTCAGACTTTTCAGGATCACAAAGAGAAACAATTTCTACTTTTTCAAACTGACGCATTCTAATTAAACCACGCTCACTAGAACCATAACCACCACTTTCACGTCTAAAACAACTGGTGAACGCTGTCATGCGTACGGGAAGATCTTCTCTCATAAAAATATGGTCACGGTACATATTAGTTAAATTAACTTCAGATGTAGGTGTTAAAAAGAAATTATCTTCTGGAATGGCAAACACTTGGTCTCTAAATTTAGGAAAGTTACCGGTAGTTTCCAAGGATTTTTCGTTAACAAAGACAGATGGTAAAACAAAATTAAAACCATGCTTATTGTTATGCTTAAGCATAAACATAGCCAAAGAAAAAAGTAATCTAACGCCATCATCTTTATACAAAGCAACGTCAGCACCACTCACTTTTGCCGCTGTTTGAAAATCTAACCACCCAAGGCTTTCTCCTAATTCAAGATGATTTTTTAATTCGAATGAATATAGAGGCTTTTTACCAAACAAACTTACTACGCAATTCGCTTCCTTATTACCTGTGGGAACTTCATTCTGTACAATGTTAGGACAAGCAAGATAATAATGAGTAAATTCAGGTTCTAAAACGCTCAGTACTTGTTCTTTTTCTTTTAATTGATTGTTTACATCAATGGATTGTTCACGCAACTCTTGCGTTATGCCTCCACGGCCTTCTTTTGCTAACTCATTTTTACGATGACGTAATGATTCAACATCAACGCGAACTTTACGAAGCTCCTTATCCAAGCTTATTAATCGCATTACATCATAATTAGGGTCTTTTTTTTTAAGAGAAGCAATAAATAAATCAGGGTTTTCACGCAATAAGCTAAGATCAATCATATATACCTCTACATATAGAATACCTAATTTAAACAAATCTTTTATAATAATACTCAAAAACAATACTCTTGGCTATGCACAAAAGAATTTTATTTTCAAAAATGTATAAAAAAATAACAACTAAGGCGGCAATCAAGCAACCTTAGTTGTTGTGTAAAAACTTTCTTGCGAAAATTTTTTAGTTAATTTAGTCTTACTGAACGAACAACTTCACGTAAACTTTTGCCAGCTTTAAAACGAGGAATACTGATTTCAGGCAGATCGATACGTTCTTTTGTTGCTGGATTGATTCCTTTACGAGCTGGTCGGCAAGAAATCCAAAAGCTCCCAAACCCTGTAATGGAAACTTTTTCACCTTTCTTTAATGCACGGCTTACAACGCGTGTTAACGAATCAAGTACTCGAGTAACATCCATTTTACTGAATGTTGTCTCTTCACTGAGCTCATTTATTAATTCGCTCTTATTCATAAGGACTCCTCATAATGGTTAGTAAAAATGATTGAAATAAACACTGTTTCTTCACTAAAACTTTCTTTTAAAAATTTAATCTCACGATAGACTAAATAATACTACAATGCTGTAAGATATAATAATTTCAGAAAAATTTGTCAAATTTATTAACATTATTTTACAACAATTATATTCAAAAAATTATGTAATAAGGACTTTATTATGCTCATTGATACTCATTGCCACATAAATATGATGATAAAAAAAACTTTCGATACTCCTTTAGAAAAATCGGATTTACCAAACGCACAAACCATCCTAGAACAAGCACAAAAAGAGAACGTTTCTATAATTATTAATGTTGGCACACGCAGCATTGAAAATAGTAATTGCATATTACTTGCACAAACATTTAATGCCATTTTTGCAACTGTTGGTATTCATCCCAATGATTCTGATACCTGGCAAGAAGACTTTATATTGCTCAAAAAATGGTTGCTCAAAAAAACTGAAAATAAAATTGTTGGTATTGGCGAATGCGGTATTGATTTCCATTATCCTGATTACAACTTTAACCGTCAACGTGACGCATTTAAAGCGCAAATAGAACTCGCCCTTGAACACGATCTTGCACTCATTATTCATAGTCGTGACGCATATGATGAAACATTACGCATAGTAGAAGAATACAAAAATAATCTTACACGGACAGTCATGCATTGTTTCTCATACGATCAATCATTTGCAGCAACAGTAACAGATTGGCGCTTTATGCTCGGCATTGGGGGTACCATAACCTATCCAAAAAACAACATACTCCGCGACATTGTTCAATCAATTGATATAAAAAATATTGTACTAGAAACTGATGCACCATTTTTACCCCCACAAAGTATTCGTGGCAAACAAAACCATCCCAAAGAAATTGCAACAATTGCTCATTTTATTGCTGAATTACGTGGTGAGTCTTTTGAAAATATTGCTAAGCAAACCACAAAAAATGCATTAACATTATTCAATCTTCATGATGTATACATGCGCATGCATTCTAACTAATAAGGAGCCTCATGTATGATGAACATTTATATTTTTTTGAATAATCATAACATTGCTTATGAATCTTTTGACCATCCAGCAGTATTTACGTGCGAACAAGCAGAAAAATTTTGTCCAAAAATGCCAGGTAAATCCATAAAAAATATTTTTCTCTATGATAAAAAAACAAATCAACATTTTCTCATTATTGTTAGCACTGAAAAACAGATAGATCTTAAAAAACTAAAAACTATACTTGGTGCATCAAAACTGAGCTTTGCATCAGAAGAAGATCTGCAACTATATTTAGGTGTAACGCCAGGCTCAGTAACCATCTTGGGACTTATCAATGATACTACCCATACCGTTACCGTTATCTTTGATGAGATTCTTAAAGACCAAACGTTACAATGTCATCCGTTAATTAACACCAAAACAGTAACAATTCCTTTTGATGAAATAAAAAAATTCCTCAAAATCACCCAACACGCCTATCAATTTTTTGATATCCCCAAACGTTAAATCAGTGATGTATTTTTAACCATTAACTCGTTCATCGTTTTTTTGTATAATATAACCTGAGTTCGACTTAAAAAACCAATAGTATAGAGCTTTTTTTATACCTTGAAGATTTCTTTTTACGTAATTCATATGCACTTAAAGCTAAAGGAACATTTACAATCAATGATGTTGGACTACGATATCGTGAATGTTAACTATTGAGACCCTTTTTAAGTATATAATATCATTGGAAAAAAGCTTATATAACGTGAATTCGATCTAAAAAAGCTTATTCTGCTCATTTTTTAGATCGAATTCACGTTAAAATATATATTAATAAAAATTAATATGAATATTTGCGATGGCATTGCATGAGCGGTTATTTTGATTTAAAATGATACATATGTATATTGATTAATAGTTGTAATGTATTAACAAATAGAAAGATAAATTTATGGAACAAAATACCATATCACAAATAAATAATATTGCAATGGTTTTAAAACAAGCGGAAAAAGAAGGATGGCCTTATCCCGTACAATTTGAAGCTCTTAGAAATGCAGGTGTAACATCATATGAAGTTTCACCATCAACATATGATAAGACATTTTATGGACCCTTTGGTGTATGGCATATCAATTGCAATGAAGACAATCTACCTTTGACTACCGTTACAAAAAAATTTAATGAAGAACTTTTTATGAAGGCTCTTCTACAACGTAGATTCAAGGAAACAACATATATAGTTTTTTTACAAAATATCGCATTAGCCGGTATTGCACGCTATCATGTAGATATGAATAAAAGAACAGTTACTTATTTTGATACTGATGACAATGCAGCTTATGTGCAAGATATTCCTCAAGCGCCATCTCATCCATAAAAATATTTTTTTTTAAATTCCTCAAAGAGATTTTTTTATATCTCTTTGGGAAGATTAGTTTTAATACCGGGGAGTTTTCATATGCCAATCAGTTTCTTGTTGAAATGATTGACAAATAATAAAATGCTATATAACATATTATTATTTTTAAGATAAAATATTAAATTCTTCCAATAAGGACTCTTTTGAATACCGCTTCGATAACTGATTTTCAAAAGCTCGATATTCGTGTAGGGAAAATTATAGAAGTGAATAATTTTCCTGAAGCAAAAAAATCTGCTTACAAACTCCTGATTGATTTTGGCTCTGAAATTGGAATCAAAAAATCTTCTGTTCAAATAACTGAAAATTACACCAAAGAAGAACTTTTAAACACATTTGTTGTCTGTGTTGTTAATTTTCCACCTCGTCAAATTGGACCCTTTATTTCTGAAGTATTAACATTAGGGGCTCCATCACAAAACAATACTGTTGTTCTTATTCGTCCCGATCATGATATTCCGCTTGGCGGTAAACTATATTAAGAGTGTTTCACTCTCACTTTAAATAGTATTTATTGCTTTTATATCTCAAAAAATTATCTAAAAATAGCAAGGAATTTTCATGAATCTCATGATCTTTAGCTCATTTATTATCTATTTTCTTGTTCTCATCAGTATTGCTCTTTACTTTTATCGAACCGTAAAAACAGCCTCTGACTTTATAATAGGAAGCCGCTCTGTTAATTATTGGGTTACCGCCATTGCAACGCAAGCAAGCGACATGGGCGGTTGGTTGTTTCTTGGATTTCCTGCTGCAATTTATAGTCAAGGCCTCTTTGAAGCATGGACTGCTATTGGTTTAGTACTCTTCATGTTTTTAAATTGGCATTTTATTGCGCCACGATTGCGTATAATTAGTGAAAAAACAAATTCTAATACCTTATCAGCACTTTTTGAGAAACAATTCTCTGATACAACAGGACTTATTAGTTTGGTGAGCGCATTATTTACGCTAATTTTTTTCACATTTTATATAGCATCAGGCTTAGTCGGTCTTGGACGTCTTTTTGAATCGGCATTTGAAATACAGTACCATACAGGAATTGTAATTGGATTATGCACAGCTATCCTTTATACACTCATTGGCGGATTTATTGCTGCAGCATGGTGTGATCTATTTCAAGGAATTTTTTTACTCTGCATGATCATATTAGTGCCATTAGTAGCGTTGTTCAACACATCAGGAATTTCAGGAATAATAGATGCATACCAGATGCACGTTTTTCACTTTTCATTTATACAAAACATGCCTTATGGATTATTTCTTGCCGCAGGATGGGGACTTGGTTATTTTGGTCAGCCACATATTTTAGTAAATTTTATGGGCATTGATAATCCAAAAAAAATTAGTTCTGCAAAAATTGTTGGGCTTACTTGGCAAATCATTGTACTTTCTGCATCAATTGCCATTGGGCTCATCGCTCTCACCTTTTTTTCAACACCAGTGGCAAATCCAGAACTAATTTACATTCTGATGACAAAATCATTATTTAATCCATTTATCGCCGGAATGGCACTCTGTGCAATTTTAGCAGCAGTACTTTCTACTATGGATAGACATATTCTTATTTCCGGTTCTGTTATTGCATCAGACTTATATCATAAAATAATTAACCCTCAGGCATCATCGCAACATATCCTGTTCATTACGCGTATCGCCTCCATTTTTGTTTCATTATGCGCATTATATATCGCTTGGACAGGAAGCTCAACCATTTATGGCCTTGTGCAATATGCATGGTCAGGATTGGGTAGTGCCTTTGGCCCACTTGTTATCGCCGCTCTCTATAAAAACAAAAACATTACCAACTATGGCGCTCTTGCAGGATTAATTATTGGTGGAACAACAGCAGGGTTATGGCCATATATAAATAGTGATATTGCACCACTCATTCCAGGATTTGCTTCAAACGTTATTACTATGTATTGTGTTTCATTAGTAACAAAAGAAACAACTTGAATTCTAATTTTACAATAAATTAGCGCACATTTATCTTTATGATTTTTCTATAAAGAAAATCATAAAGATAAATTGCCTAGCAATAAACAAAACAAACCTTATTTTACTAAAAAAATTATCGACTACCACCACATTTGAAATTGATAAAAATTTTTACTAAGTTACTTTTTGATTGTATCGGGTGATGTTTGCATTATAATTGCATGCATCACTTGATAATATTCTGAAACTTTTTCTGACATTTCATTTGCCAAATCGACATCATAGGTATGCGTTGTTAAATTTCTACTTTTTATCATATTAAATAATAACTGCTCTTTATCTACATTTGTTATGCCATACTGAAAACATAAATCAAAAACTTTACGTGGCGAATCTGCATACGCTCCTTGCGAAACGCCAACATATTCACGTAAATATTTCCATAATAAATCATAGCTGAGTTCAAATCTTTTAATAATAGAATCACGAAAAGCTTCTCGTATCACTATGTCAACTTTTGGATTATCTTTTGTCTCATCATAACAATCTATTGCTACTTTAAACGCATCCAATAATCGAACAATCGCTTTATATTTAGCTTTTAAGCTTTCCATACAATACCATCCTTAAGAATTTGTTGCTTCATACTTTCAGAAGCACGCCAAACATCAATAACATCAATTTTTTGCGGAATATTAAGTCCAGCAAGAACACCATCCGCAATTGCCCACTCATCAATCTCCAACTTTCTTCCTATATCAATGGCAATATCAATATCAGAACGCTCTGTGTGAGTGCCACGCGCACGAGAACCAAAAAGATAAATTTTTGATGTTGGAAACAAAACAGTCAATAATTTAATGATCAAATCTTGCTTAGGAACATTACTTACCATATATAACCCATAATATTATCAAAAAATAAAATAATCTTTTTATGGTCATTATAACGATTCATTCAAGAAATAGCCATTGACAAAAAAATATAACTACTGTGCCATTTGACAATCAAT
The DNA here is from genome assembly GCA_035455925.1 of Candidatus Babeliales bacterium. Lineage (NCBI taxonomy): Bacteria > Candidatus Babeliae > Candidatus Babeliales > Candidatus Babeliales bacterium. Next base: position 6,128 of record DATIEE010000015.1, on the reverse strand, counting down.
TATATTAATTTTCAGAATTGCCAATCTATTTAAAAAATGATAATTTGCTCCTAATCTTTAAACTATATCAACCAAGGAACTGCTTCATGAAAGCATTACAAATAATTATCATTGTAAGCATGACAACAATTTTTTCTTTACATTCAATGATTATTATTCCACGAAAGACATTGCCTCATTTACCTCTTGTTACAAAAATAAACAACTCTAGTTTTCAATACTGCTCAACAAACAAAAAAACAAAAACCTTGTTGGAAAAAACTGTACTAAATAGAAACGTGGTTGCCAGCACTATCAATGTAGCCGCTACAGTTGCTTCAGGCAGCCCTCTATTTTTATTACCAATGATTCCCCAAATTTTGTACGAAGTCTCTAAACATTCATGCCCACAAAGCGGTGAACAAATACCATTGGAAAAAGATCTTAAATTGTTTATGCAAACGAAGAAAACAATTATTAAAGAAATGGAAACAATCAATGAAAAAATTCAAGAAATAAATCCTCTAAAAAACAAATTCGCCCTCACTTGTTATGATTTTTTAGATCCCGATCATCAAAACAAAGTTGACAAACTAGTGAAGGACAACATTAATTTGAACAATAATCTTAGTAAAATAACTTTAACTTTTTTTAAAACATATAAGAATACTGATCTATTACAATACCTGGAAGATAACAAAAATTACATAAATTTATATAAACAATATAAAATACTTACTAACGTATGTTTATTTACCTCACTACCTTTTGCTTATATGCCATGGTCGGTAACAACACCGAATGGAAATATCATATTGGCACTTTTGATATTATTCGAACAATGTGTAATCTCATTTGGAATTATTGAGAAGTTGCCTCATCCTGCTGGACTGCTTGCCGTCTCTTCACTTATCTTAAGCACAGGAATAATTTATAAAAATTTTATTCATCTAGAGAAAGCTGAGAAAAAATGTCAAATTCTCGACTTCGCTACAGAAATATTAAAAAACAGACAAGCACAAAAATTAATTGAAAGTACAAACAAAAATCAAATTAACGAATAACAAAATTGTCTTGAAAATATTTTCAACTACCATCGCTTACTGCGACGAGTTAGTAAGCGACGTATCATGTGACGTGTTCCAAAATCAAGCCAAAGGTGTGAAAGCGCACCAACAATAAAAAATACACTATCAAAAAAAATTTGTGTTGATATTTTTGGCATAAAAATGCTTATCACAATCCAAAAAATCATTGGTGCTGCAATAACAAACCCTGGACTATGAAAAATTCCACGATGGCGAACCAACAGAGGAGAAAGAATAATAAAACTACAACACGCTAACATTTCAAATCGCTGTCTCAGTGTCAAAATAATAAAAAACAAAAAAACAATATAATAAAAATATTTTTGACCCTTACTTTTAATATCAATATCAGGAAATAAAGAACCTGCTAATGTAAATAATAACCATTCGCATGCAGTCATTAATGATGGTTTAGTAAAGCCAACCACTACTCCAAAAAAAAGTATCCCAAAAACTATCACTCCACCCGCCAAATGACCTTTATAACCTGGCATTATAGTACTATTCTTTTTTTCATGTTTTTTCACAACTATATCTTTTATTTTCTCATATATACAATTATTTGTTATAATAGTCATAAGAACATATTTTTGAAGAATCTGATATAAGGAAATACAAATGATTTCTGAATGGCTAATTATCCAAGGAATTATTGAACGCGGCCTTATTTTTTCCATTAGTGTTATGGCAATTTATCTCACTTCTCGTATTATTCGTTTTGATGATCTTTCTGTCGAAGGAAGCTTTGGTCTCGGCGGTGCGCTTATGGCACTCTTATTAACCAACAATATACATTGGCTACTATCATTTCCTCTAGTGATATTTGCAGGAGCAATTGCCGGACTTGCAACAGGGCTACTGCACACTAAACTTAAATTAAATAACCTTATTAGCGGTATCGTTGTGACAACTGCATTGTTTTCTATAAATCTTAAAATTGCCGGCTCAAATATGATTGTGGGAAATAAAGCAACAATTTTTGATAGTATTACTGGCATAGGACACATGAAAATAATTATGCTAGCGCCTATTGCATTCTCAGTACTGATGATCATCAAATGGTTATTAAATACCGAATGTGGATTTTTATTTAAAGCAGTTGGCGACAATCCACAAATGTTAACAAATCTAGGTAAAAATGCACATATATATATTATTGCAACATTAATGCTAGCCAATGCACTTACCGCATGCGCAGGCGGACTTTTTGTACACTATGTAAGTTATTTTTCAATATGGTCAAGTGTTGGTATTTTAATTATCGCACTTGCAGGACTTATTATCTCTGAAACGTTTAATCGAACATTTGGGTTTAATATTTTAATTGGGGCAATACTCTATCAAGCAATTATTGCGGCAACTTTCGAATTTAATGTTGATCCAGAATGGAATAAACTTATTACGGCACTTCTTATTATTGTAATGATTACACTAAAAAAACAATCCGGATTTATTACTCAAAGGCAATCATGATAAAATTTGAAAATGTTTCCGTAACAATCAATAACAAACAAATTCTCAAAAATATTTCTTGCACAATCAACACTGGTGATTTTATTGTTATTGTTGGCCCAAATGGCGCGGGAAAAAGTACTTTTTTTGATATGATTAGTGGCAAACGTATACCAACAAACGGAAAAATTTTACTTGATGATACTGATATTACTCATCTCAGCGAACAACACCGCGCAACACTCATCAGCAGATTATTTCAAAACCCTCAACTTAATGGCGTTGCATCAATGACTGTTGCTCAAAATTTGGCATTAAGTAATTATAAAAGTAAAAGAGTAAGCTTATGCAATGGCATGAAAAAATTCCCCGCAAATCTTGCCAATGAACTTAACAAACTAAATCTAGGATCAGAAAAAATATTAAACACCCCCATGAAAGATCTTTCAGGTGGTCAACGCCAACTACTTGCATTTATCATGGCAACTATTTTACCACCACGCCTTTTTATGCTCGACGAACCCACAGCTGCCCTCGATCCGCAATCAGCAACAAACTTGTTACAATTTGCTGTAAAATTTATTAATGAACACTCTCTGACAACGCTTTTAATCACTCATGATCCTGAGCTTGCACTTGCTATTGGTAAAAAAATATGGATCTTGGAAAATGGTCAAATCACCAAACAATTTGACACACACGATGTCATAAGGCTTTCTGCAGCAGATTTAATTGGGCATATTGATTATAAAAACCTAATGAAAAGTAACTAAAATAAGGGGCCTATGGACTCTTATACATGCTAATGTTAACAAAATACGATCTATATAAGGATAATAGAAGCTTTAACGCCAAAAACCTCGCGCTTCCATTACACTTTCAATCATATCTAGTTCATTAGAAACTTTAAACAACTCTGGGCCATTTTTTTCATTTATCAATTGCTCTCTTCGACTCTTCGCTTTTTCCCATATGTGCTCTAAATCGCTATTAGTTAATGATTCAAGATAATCTTTATCCATTACTTTTTCTAATTTCTGTACAAATTTTTCTCCATTTTCTTCCGGAGTTGAATTTTTTTCATGTATGTTTTTTTCAATTATTGACTCATCCAACCTTTGCTCAGCCGAGTCATTTTCCCTGTCTTCTTTAGCCAATTCCGGTGGCCCTGCTATAGCTTTAAATCTTTCTTGTTCAGCAGCAGCTAGATCTTCTTGTTCCTGCATATACTGATCTTCCATCAGCATAAATGCTTTATCTTGTTCTCGTGCTTTTGCTTTCTCTGCTATTGCCACATCTGCTTGTTGTTGAGCCATCAGACGTGCTTGTTCAGCAGCAGCTAGCGCTTCTTGTTCCTGCATATACTGATCTTCCATCAGCATAAATTCTTTTTCTTGTTCTCGTGTCTTTGCTTTCTCTGCTATTGCCACATCTGCTTGTTGTTGAGCCATCAGACGTGCTTGTTCAGCAACAGCATTTTTTATAGCTTCTTCTTGTTTATGCTCAGCAGCTAATCGCGCTTCTTGCTCAAGCGCAGCTTGCGCTTGCTGCTCACGTTCTAATTTCTGCTGCACATACTGCTCTTTTTCTTGTACCCACTGTAATTCTTCCTGCTGTTTATTAATCCCATGCTCTTCTTTTTCTAAATTTTGTTGTATTAATGGTAAATTCTTTGGAGTTTGATTCACGGATGTTATTGTATTTTCTTTAGGCTCTTGTAGAAATCCCTGAGGAGCTTCAGGCATAAATAATTTATTAGCAAGCAACAAACCTGCAGCAACCAAAGCAGTTCCGCCAAGAACCGCTCCAATAATAACCTTTTTTTGCGTACTCATTACTTCACCAGTAATAAGCCGCTGATTATATATTTCAGCATCAAGCAAAGCGATACATAGATCATAACGTTTTTTTGACTCAACTTTTTGATTAACAGTAAGTCCTGATTCTTTATATCGTGTCAATAATTCATACTCAGTTTTAAGTTCCTTTTTTTGCTTCTCTAATCCATTAATAATATCCTGAGCTATTTTTCTTTGATCTTGTGATGGTCCAAATTGGAATGCATTAGCAATGACTGAAGCTGCTTTACCAAAATAACCTTCTTGCAAAGTCCATGTTTTATCTTTTTCTTCTTTAGTTAACTTTTCTACTTTAGTTAACTTTTCTAATTGTTGTTTCTTGGTGACGATAAAAACATTTTTTTCCTTGATTATTTCTGCGATTATTGCTGCCGGCAAATCCGGTATATCGTGACCAGGTTCAGGTATAGGTTTTTCATCCTTTAAAAGAAATAAACGTTCGCGAGCTTTATTCATAGCTTCTTCTGCTTGTTTAATTTCTTTGTCAATTAATATTGCTACGGACGCAACTGTTTGCGTGGCAACGTCAACATCTTGTCCATTCGTAACCGTTACTTCACCAACCACTGCACTCGCCTGACAAGCAATCGCTACAATGAAAAACATCATTAATCGAACTAAATGTATAGATTTCATATATTTCCTATGATCCTTTAATCATTACAATAATGTATTTTAATTATATCACATCTTAATTACGATTATACCACACAGAATTTCTATTTGCAATATTGCTTCGAGATAAAAACAAAATCTATTTTTTCAAATGATATTGCTTCACACTACCTTACTTTACTTATAAAAAGAGACAACAAATAGCTTGTAATGATTACGGTAAAAACACGCTCATCATACAAATTATTTGTTGTCTTTGTTGTCTAAAGTTCAGCCTAGCCCCACATCACTTCTAAGCTTTTTTTTTATATGCATTATTTATATCAATCTCCGCTCTCCCAACATATCCATTAAAGCCCTTCCTCAACTTTGCTGTTTTCCTCAACCGCAGGAACTTCTGATTCAAAATATTTTCCAAATGTTTTGTTAAGAAACTCCTTACCTTCTTCCAATCCTTTAGAAATAGCTTGGCCAATAGAACTTTCTTGTGCAGCCTGTGAAGTATCAGAAATAAATTTTCCTACCTGCTGACGACCTTCGCTAACTTTTTGAGATACCTTTTTAACAGCTTGCTCAGCATTTTCTCGTACCACTGGTCCATATTTGCTCGTAAGGTAGTTACCTTCTTCGCCTTCAAATTCAGCTGGATATTCTCTCGTCGATTCTCTTAATGAAGTCAAACCGCTCTTAATGTCCTGTGGTAATTTTTTAATAGCCTCAGTTGATTGTGGGCCATATTCTTTTTCAAAATATTCTTCTTGTTGAGGATTCTTTCTACTTGCTTCTAGCAATGATTCAGCACCTTCTTTTAATATCTTACTTGTTGAAACACCAACTTCTTTTAACTTTTTGCTCGCCGAGGCGCCACCTTCTCTTAATTTTTTGCTTATAGGGCCGCCAACAAATTTCTCTGCTTCAGTCAATCTATCTCTATCAAGTGCTTCCTTCGTTGATTGTTTCCATTTGTTTGCAACTTGCTTAGCTGCACTAGAAATATCTTCGCCAACTATAAACGCCAAATCCTTAACATCTATTTTTTTTTGTGTTTGTGTTTGTGATGGTAAATATTTCTTTCCAACCATTCCCCCCGCAACAGTTCCTGCTAACCCAATAGCTCCCCAAAACAATTTTCTAC